>JAZQVB010000044.1:0-1115 GCA_045631605.1 Anaeroplasma sp. | reverse complement strand
AGGTAATATTGTTCAAAATCATCAAACAATAATAGATTTATATGATGATAAGGATGATCAGGTGATTGCGTACCTATTGCAATTTTATAATATTAATACTAAGCCTAAGGAGATATGCGTTAGTGGTATAGATAGTGAAATACTTAGTGATGTATTAGATGTTAATGTTATAGATATAAAGCTAGGTAAAAAGAAGGAATTACTTGATATGGCTATTTATAATGCCAAATTCAATTTAGAAAATAAAAGAAATTTATATAAAAATACTGTACTTAAAAAGGTAGAGACAATAGAAAAACTAGGTGAGCTTTTAGATATTCCTACACCTACAAGAATTGAAGCATTCGATAACTCTAATTTATTTGGAGAATATCCTGTTTCTGGTATGGTATGCTATATAAATGGTAAGCCAGCACCTAAGGAATATAGAAAATATCATGTTAAAACAGTAGTAGGAGCAAATGACTATGATACAATGAAGGAAATTATTTATCGTAGATATGTTAGATTGCTGATGGAGGATTCAGAGCTACCTAATTTGATTATTATGGATGGTGGAGAAATTCAGGTTCATGCCGCTATGGAAATAATAAATTCATTAAATTTAGATATTCCTATTTTAGGTATTCAAAAGGATAAGAATCATAAGGCTACTATTTTATTCTATAATGATAATTTCATTGAAATCAGTAAAAATGATCCAATCTATTTATTAATTGCTGATATATCACAAAGGGTTCACGACTACGCTATAAGCTTCTTTAGAAGCACAAAGGCTAAAGGCTTTTTCTCTTCAGCATTAGATGGAATTGAAGGATTAGGCCCTAAGCGTAAGGAAAAGCTAATAGCCTACTTTACAACGGTTGATGCAATAAAAAAGGCTACAGCTGATGAAATTAAGGCTGCCGGAATGCCTGAAACATTAGCTATTAAAATATATAATCATTTCAAAGAGACTCAATAAAAAATGAGTCTTTTTCTTTTGAAATTACAAAAAATATATAAATCACAAAAAATTTTTCCTTATTTTGTCTATTATTATATATGAGTAGCAATTTTGTACAATTTAAGGAGGGGAAAATAATGAGTGAAAAATACAAAATTTATACTGCAAT
>JAZQVB010000043.1:0-6586 GCA_045631605.1 Anaeroplasma sp. | reverse complement strand
TATTTAAAGAAAATCTATTAATATTCTTTAAGGCATCTGGTGAATCATTAGCTATGGCTATTGATTACATTAAGGTAATTTTATATGGCTCATTATTTCAGGTAGTAGGATGTGCAATGATTCCACTTTTAAAAAATAGTGGAAAGGTTAAAATTGCCTTTATTGCGTCAATATCAACAATAATAGTTAATTTAACATTAGACTATTTATTTATATATTATTGGAATTACGGATTAGAAGGAGCCGCAGTGGCATCTGTGATAGCTCAAATGGTGGCATGCACTATTTGCGTTATTGCATATTATAAGGAAATTACTATAAAAAAGGTATCCTTAGCTGCGACTAAAGAAATCCTATTAGGCCTATGGGCTCCATTTATATTAAATTATTCATATTCAATTATTATAATTATAACTAATGCGTTATGTATGATTTATGAGGGTGAGGCTGCTGTAGCCGCATATACAGTCCTATCCTATATATTATATATAATAGCGGCGACTGCACAAGGAACATCTGATGCTATACAGCCATTATTTTCTTATAAATATGAATTAAAAAAATATATGGATGTAAGAAGAATGCTTAAGCAATGTCTAATAATAAGTGTTTCTTTAATTATAGTAATATCTATAATACTTATGATATTAACAAAGCCAATTATTACATTATATAATTTATCAGATTTAGGTGAGGCTTTATATTATAATTCATTACCTTATTATTTTACCGGTTTTTTCTTTGTATCAATAAGTAAGGTTATGGCTTCATATTTATATTCAATAAACAAAAAAATGTCAGCAAATATATTAACACTTGCTGAGCCTATTATATTAACTCCAATGATTTATCTAATATTAAGTCCTCTTAAAATAGACGGCTTATGGATGAGCTTTGCGATAATTCAGTTTTCGCTTGTTATTATTGGTTTAATAATTTTACTTAAAATTAAAAGAGGTGAAGATAATGAATGGGTTTCTAATTGTAGATAAGCCTAAGGGAATTACAAGCATGACAGTTTGTAATAAAATTAAATATTCACTAAATTTAAATAAGGCTGGTCATAATGGAACATTAGATCCTAACGCTACAGGTGTAATGGTTGTAGGCGTTAATAAGGGAACTAAATTAATGAAGCTAATTAATGAACATGACAAGGAATATATCGCAACAATAATTTTCGGTTATGATTCAGATACATTAGATATGGAAGGAAATATAACAGATGATTTTCCTATGAGTTTTACTAAAATGGAATTAGAAAATGCAATTTTAAAGCTTAAGGATACTAAATCTCAAATTCCACCAATGACATCTGCCATTAAGGTTAATGGAAAAAAGCTTTACGAATACCAAAGAAAGGGTATAGAGGTAGAGGTTAAGGAAAGAAATATAGCTATCTATGAGTCTGAATTAGCTTCAGACATTAGATATACTGAAAATCATATTGAGGTAGATATTAGATTATTTGTATCTAAAGGATTTTATGTTAGAAGCTACGCACGTGATTTAGGAAAATTACTTGGTGGAGCTGCAATATTAAAGGAGCTTAGAAGAACTAAGGCTGGTGAATATACTCTAGCTAACGCTATAGAATTAAATAATATCACTGAAAATGATATTATTCCTATCGAAAAATTCTTTGATTTACCTAAGGTAGAGGTTAATGATTATATTGCAGGTCTTGTTAAAAATGGTGTTACATTAGATGAAAGACAAACAAAGTTAAACGGTGTCTTTTATGTTACAAATAAATGTGATATAATTGCAATATATGAAAGTGTATCAGAAAACAAACACAAACCTATTTTAATTTTTTAATAAGCTGGTGATAAAATGAAATCAATTTTTATTAAGGATAAGCAATTTGTACCACTACCAGAGCCAGTTTGTGCTGCAATTGGTAATTTTGATGGAGTTCATAAGGGACATCAAAAGCTAATTGAGGAATGTAAAAAGCACAATTTAAAATCTGCAGTGCTTACATTTTATCCTCATCCATCTGTTTTTCTAAAGAAAATACCTAATTATCCACTTGTTACACCACTTGAGCATAAGACTGAGATTTTATCTAAGATGGGTATAGATTACCTTATTGTCGTAGAATTTAATGATGAAATGGCTAATATGCCAAAAGAAGAATTTATTCGTAATATGAAGTTTATGAATATCAAATCATGTGTATGTGGCTATGATTTTACATTTGGTAAGCGTGCTGAAGGTAATATCCGAGATTTAGAAAAGGAATTTGAATTCTACGAGGTTAAAAAATATATCTTCGATGATGTTAGAGTTTCAACAACATATATCCGTGAATTATTAAGTGCTGGTGATGTACATGAAGCTAATAGATTATTAGGTAGATCATTTTCAATTCGTGGACGTGTTGTTTATGGCTCACAGCATGGTAGGCTTATTGGCTTTCCAACTGCCAATGTAGAATATAAGAATTACTATATTCCTGGTAATGGTGTATATTTTGTCAATGTTAAAATTGATGGTAATGTATATTTAGGTATGTGTAATATTGGTCATAATCCTACATTTAATTTCAACGAAAGAAAACAGCTTGAGGTTAATGTTTTTGGATTTGATGAGGATATTTATAATCAAACAGTTGAGGTTTTCTTTATTGAAAGAATTAGAAATGAAAAGAAATTTGATTCAAAAGAGGATCTTATTAAGCAGCTTAAAATAGATAAAGCTCAATGCTTAGAGCTAGCTGGAAATATTAATTATACAAAGTAAAAAATAATTAAAAAAGTACTTGAATATATAATTTAAATATTATATAATTCTAAATGGCGTTTACCTGGTGATGAGGTATCCTCTATCTGTCACTACGTAATACGTGAATATTAATTATACGGAGGAAAATTAAAATGGCTTTAACAAAGGAAATGAAGGCTCAAATCATTCAAGAATATGGAAAGGATGCTAAGGACACTGGTTCAGTAGAAGTACAAATCGCACTTTTAACTGCTGAAATCAACCAATTAAATTCTCACTTCCAAGTACACATTCATGACTTCCACTCTAAGAGAGGTTTAATGATTAAGATCGGTCAAAGAAAGAGCTTATTAGCTTACTTAAAGAAGAACGACTTAAAGGGCTACGAAGCATTAATTAAGAAGCTTGGATTACGTCGATAATCAAATTGGCACTCATTTGAGTGCTTTTTATTTTGTATTGTTGAAATAATTCGTTATTTATTATATAATTATTATAATAAATTTAAGGAGATACAAATATGAAGCTTACAAAAAAATCAATTATTTCAATTGCTCAAGCAGCATTAGCGTTAGTTGCAATTTTATTATTCTTTGCACCTGCGTTAGTTTATTCAACAAAATTATTAGGTCAAGAAATTGTTGTAGAATTATCAGGATTTCAAGCTTGGCTAGGTGCTGATATTGAATCTAAATATTTTACTACTAATATTGATGCATCATTCGGTGGTGTATTCACATTAATTTTAGTAATTTTATTAATTCTTGCACCAGTAGCTACATTATTCTTAAATGATGAAAAGATTAATAAGTATGTTAACTTTGGTATTATTGGCTTAGGCATAGTTGCTGCAATTTTCTTATTCTGTGGTAAAACTGGCTTAATGGTAAATATTGAGGATACTAAATATTTAGAAGAATTCAAATTAGGATTAGGTGCCTCTTTACCAGCTTGTTTATTACTAATTTCAGCAATTGCATCTGCAGTTTCTACATTCTTAATTAAAGAATAGTCAATTTAGCACTCAAAAGAGTGCTTTTTATTTTGATTTTTTTAAAAAAATCTAGATTTTACGATTAACTATGGTATAATAGAAAAGGTTATGAATAAATAAAAGAGAAATAAATTAAGGAGATTTAAATATGAGTGAAGTTAAACGCTTCGAATACAATTGGGCAGGACGTCCTCTTGTAGTAGAAATCGGAGAGGTAGCTAAGCAAGCAGGTGGTGCTTGTATGGTTACTTACGGAGAAAGTACGGTTCTAACAGCAGTAGTTTCGAATAATGTAGCATCAACCGCTGACTTTTTCCCATTAATGGTATTATACCAAGAAAAATTATATGCAGCAGGTAAAATCCCTGGAGGATTTTTAAGACGTGAAGGTCGTGCAAGTGAGCATGAAACATTAGTTTCAAGATTAATTGATAGACCTATTCGTCCATTATTTGCAGATGGATTTAGAAATGAAGTACAAGTTATTAATACTGTATTATCAAGTGATCCTGATTGCTCAACAGCAATGGCGGCAATGTTAGGTTCATCTATCGCATTAATGATATCAGATATTCCATTTGAAGGACCTATCGCTGGTGTAGTTGTAGGTAAGATTGGTGATGAATTAATTATCAACCCAACACCTTCTCAATTAGAGGAATCAGAATTAAATTTAACAGTTGCTGGTACACATAAGGCAATCAACATGGTTGAAGCAGGTGCAAGATTTGTAACTGAGGATGTTATGTGGGAGGCTTTAAAGTATGGTCATGCTGAAATTCAAAGATTATGCGAATTCCAACAACAAATCGTTGCTGAATGTGGCAAGGAAAAGTACCAAGTAGAATTATTTGAGGTAAATAAGGAAATCGCAGCTGAGGTTAAGGCTTATGCTGAAGAAAAGCTTATTAAGGCAATTAGAATTGAAGATAAGCTTGAGCGTTATGCAGCTATCGACGCAGTAAATGAAGAAACTATTAATCATTTCGATGAAAAAGTATTCATTACTGAGGTTGGTGGAATTAAGGTTGTAGATACTGAAGCTAAGGCTTTATACTTAAAGCATGTTCAATATACATTAGATGAAATTTTACATGGTGAAGTTCGTCGTATGATCGCTGTTGATAAGATTCGTCCTGATGGAAGATTAGTTGACGAAATCAGACCATTATCTTCTAGAGTAGATATTTTACCTAGAGTTCATGGGTCAGCTTTATTTACACGTGGTCAAACTCAAAGCTTAGGTACAGTTACTTTAGGTTCATTAATTGACAGCCAAATTATTGATGGTTTAGGTGAAGAATCTAATAAGAGATTCATGCTTCACTATAACTTCCCTCAATTTTCAGTTGGTGAAACTGGTAGATATGGTGCTCCAGGTCGTCGTGAAATCGGTCATGGTGCATTAGGTGAAAGAGCATTATCATATGTAATTCCATCTGAAGATGAATTCCCATATACAATTCGTGTAGTTTCTGAAATTTTAGAATCAAATGGTTCTTCAAGCCAAGCTACAATTTGCTCAGGTACATTAGCATTAATGGCTGCAGGTGTTCCTATTAAGGCTCCAGTTGCAGGTATCGCAATGGGATTAATTATGACTGATGATGATCATTATACAGTATTAACTGATATTCAAGGTATGGAAGACCACCTAGGAGATATGGACTTTAAGGTTGCAGGTACTAAGGATGGTATCACTGCGCTTCAAATGGATATTAAGGTTCGTGGTATTACTTACCAAATCCTAAAGGAAGCTTTAGCACAAGCTAAGAAGGGTAGACTTGAAATTCTTGAGCATATGGAGCAAACAATTGCTGAGGTTCGTCCAGAATTATCTAAGTATGCGCCTAAGGTTGTAACTGCAAAGATTAATCCTGATAAGATCAAGGATGTTATCGGTGCTGGTGGTAAGACAATCAACGCTACAATCGAATTATTCGATAATGTTAAGATTGACCTAGAACAAGATGGTAGAGTATTCGTAATGCACTCAGATATGGCTACTGCAAAAGCATGTTTAGAATATATCTTATTATCAGTAAAAGAAGCTGAAGTAGGTAAAATCTATACAGGTAGAGTAACTAGAGTAGAAAAATATGGTGTATTCGTTGAATTATGGCCAGGTACTGAAGGTTTATGTCATATTTCTAAGTTAGCATTAGAAAGAGTTGAAAAAGCTGAAGATGTAGTATCATTAAATGATGAAATCATCGTTAAATGTATTGGTGTAAATGAAAAAGGTCAAATCGATTTATCTAGAAAAGATGCTTTAAAAGCAGCTCAAAGAAAATTCGAAAAGAAAGAACCTAAAGAAGTAAAAGAAACACCAGTTGTTGAAGAAACAACACAAGCTGAATAATTAAATGGCTAGCAATTGCTAGCTATTTTTTTCTTGCAATTAAACATTTTTTTGATATAATATCTAATGTAGTTGGGTAACTGAGCAAGAAATTGTTAGGAAAGTCCATGCTAGCACAGCCTGTGATGGTTGTAGTGTTTGTGCCAGTTTAATAAATAAGGCTGGGGACATCATGTTACGGCGAAAGAAACCTAAGTCAATTGATATGGTGTATTTCATAAAGTGCCACAGAAACGATGCTTTTAGAAATGAAAGAATGAAACGTTGGTAAACCCCGCAAGCTAGAAACCCAAATTATGGTAGGGGAGTTTCTTGGACCAAATAAGAAGGAACAAGAAGACGAGTTAATCGTAGATAAATAGTTACCACTCGCAAGAGTACAGAACATGGCTTATAGACTACTAAAGGAGAACTTCGGTTCTCCTTTACTATTTATATAAATAGTAATATTTATTGAAATATCAAATGTTTTTTGGTAAAATAAAGTGAAGAAATGGAGG
>JAZQVB010000042.1:0-12343 GCA_045631605.1 Anaeroplasma sp. | reverse complement strand
TCATCATTATTAGGAATAATGGTAATGGGTATTGTTATTCTATTTAAAAATAAAGATAAGGCTAAGGAATTAAGTAATGGATACAATAGCCTTTGGCTTATTTTTGAAATTATATTGTTTGTTTTAGTTGGTGCTAGTGTAGATTTTAATTACGCAATAAATAGTGGTCTTTCTGTTTTATTAATATTGGTATGTGGATTAGTATCTAGAAGTATTGGTGTATTAATATGCTTGATTAAAACAAATTTAAATATAAAAGAAAGAATATTCTGTATTATTGCATATTTACCTAAGGCTACAGTTCAAGCATCTATAGGTGGTATCGCGTTATCATTAGGCTTAGATTGTGGGAATATTGTATTAGCTGCGGCTGTATTATCTATTTTAATTACAGCCCCAATAGGTGCTATATTAATAGATAATTTAGGTAGAAGACTATTAAAATAGTTTTATCATATTAATGCGTTTAAACGAGTATATTACATAAAGGAGATATAATATGCGAAAATTTAAATTTTTATCTTTTATTTTAATAATATTTGTTTTTATGATTCTTGTGGGCTGTACATCTAAAAAAACTACAAGCTCTACTACAGATGTGCCTACTACAGTACCTACAACAAAGGACCCTACTACAATGCCAACAACGGTGCCTATAACAGAAGTACCAACAGAAGTACCTACAACAACAGATGTATATACTGAGGTACCTACACCGACACAAACTACAACAGAGGTGAATACTATGACAGAGGTCAAACCCCCAATTGAAGAAAAGCCTGAACAATATTCAGTAGAATTATCTAGTGATGGTAAATATTTTACATATGGTTATGATGAGAAGGTAGTTCAAATTAACGAAAAGGCTATTTATGTTGATGGAAGATTAAGTGATGCTGCGATTAAAAATTTTCCTTATGTTTATAATACATTTAATGACGCTATAGCTTCAGCAACAAATGGTACAGAGGATAATCCTATGGTTATTTATCTTGCACCATATGTATATTGGATACATGATCCAGCAAGCAAGAGCACTAAGAATGCTTATGGTATTACTAAATCTTGTTCATATTTAAATATTATTGGATTAAGTGATAATCCTGATAATGTAGTTATTGCTGGTAATTATGGTCATGATGAAGGCTATAATGGTGGTAATTGGACTATGTTTAATATATCAGGTGATGGATTAACGCTAAAGAATGTAACATTTGGTGGATATTGTAATGTTGATTTAGTATATCCATTAAATCCTGAATTAAATTATCCAAAGAGAACGTCAAATATTACACAATGTCAAATTGGTTCTTATAGTGGAGATAAATTATATGCTGAGAATTGTAATTTTATTTCTAGATTAAATATGATGCCATTTATAAGTTCTAAAAGAGCATTATATGTAAATTGTCATATGGAATCTACTGATGATTCATTAAATGGTTCATCAGGTGCTGTATATCTAGGCTGTGATTTTGAATTTTATAGTTCGAAGCCTTGGGTTTCATCATCTGGTGTTACCTTATTAGATTGTGATATAAAAATATGCCATATTAATAAAGATACTGTTGTTAAGCAGTATTTATCTAAGATGGCTGGCAGATTTAACGTAATAGATACAAGATTTACATCTAATTATGATATGGTAAATATAGGTTGGTCTGATGTTTTATCTAATACATTTAGAAGCTATTATTCAAATGTTACACATAATGGAGAGCCTGTATTATTTGATGATGGTGGTAAGAATCCTGATAAGGCTGTTGATATAAGTGGTACAGGATTTTTAAATGCATATAAGATAACTACAGGTGATAAGGTTATATATAATGTTTATAATCTTTTAAGAGGTAATGATGGATGGGATCCATTAGGACAAAAGGAAATAGTTGAAGCATTAGGGTATGATAATGTTGCAACATCAATTAGTGTTTCTGCTTCATCAAAATCTATTGAATCAGGTGTATCTAATTCAACTATAACCTATAGTATAAGTGGTCCTCAATCAACTAGCTATAATATGGGTGCTCAATTTGTTATATCTGATGAGGATAAGGAATATGTTACATATGAATTAACTAATAATGGTAAATCATTAGTTTTAAGTGGTAAAAACGAAGAAGAATTACCTAGATTAGTAATAGTTAAGGTAATTACTGATAATGGTATTGAGGGTGCTGCAGCAATAACTGTATCACCAAAGCTAATTGATGCCCCCAAATTTATTAGTACACCTACAATTATTCAAAATAGTGATGGTACTGCGACAGTATCATATGAATTAGATTTAAATGGCAGAAACGATATGTCAAGAATTACTTGGTATGTATCTGATAATAGTAATGGAAGTAATAAAATTGCGATTGCGGTAGGTAGAAATGAGCTTTTAAACACAATTGAGCTAAGTGAAGCCTATGTTGGTAAGTATTTAGTTGCATATATTGAGCCTAAGCATATATTATCTAATTATGGTAATGGAGTAACAGTTATATCAAGCTTTAAGGTTTTAAATGATGGAATAAAAGATAAGGATAGCTTTGTTACTGATTTTTCAACGCTTCCTACTGATTATCAATCATCTGTATTACCTGGTTTTATTACATTAGATGGCTATAAACCAGCTGATACATCATCAAATTATATTTCGTTTGATTCTAATACTGTTGATGAAACATTTAAAGCTAGCTGGTCTGTATCATCTAGTAGTACTTGGACATATGGAACAGGTGTTAAGGGTGGAGTTTTAGATTATACAGGAATTTATCAAACACAACGTGGAGCAAGATTAATGTATACTGCCTTAGATAGTAGTTATGGTGATATGAACCTTGAAATTAAGGTTGCACCAGGTAAAACGGCAGCACAAGGATTTGGCTCGCAAAATCAATACATGGATATTTTAATTAAGTTTGATAGTAAAACTATGAGTGGCTATGGTGTACGTATCTATAGAAATACAGGAGATTCGTGTAAGATTGCCTTAGTTGAGTGGAGAGATGGTAAGCAAAAGCTAATTACTGATTCTATAGTTTCATCAGCCTATTTAACTGAATGTACAATTAAGGTATGGACTATTAACGATAAGCTTTATGCGAAGGTTACAACAAGTGCAATACAGCCTGATACTGCAATTAATAATGGATATGTGCATGATGTTTATTTAGAATGTGATATTAATGAAAATAATTATGGCGGCTTTATGATTGTACATACAGGTACAGTTGGAGATAATGTTACATATATTGGTTCTTTAAGTGTATATTGGAATGAAAATGAATAATGAATTGGCATAGCATTAGCTATGCTTTTTCAATTAAATTTTTATTTATTAATTATATAAAATAATGTATAATGATAATGGATTTTGGAGATGAGTATATGAAAAAATTTCTTGATATTATAAAAAAAGAAAAAGAAGAAACTCAAATATTACTTAGATGTATACCATCTATTGTTGTTACATTGTTTGTTGTGAGTGTCATTTGTATGAATCTTTTAGCAAATAAAACATTACTACAATTAGATTGGATTGCGTTAGATGGTGGTATTTTAATATCTTGGCTATCGTTTATGTGTATGGATATTATAACTAAGCATTTTGGTCCAAGAGCATCTAATAAAATATCAATTTTAGCTTCATTAATTAATTTATTGACATGCTTAATTTTTTTTGTGGCAAGTATAATTCCATCAACTGCTGATGATTATACAGCTTTTGATTCGATATTTGGTGGTACATGGTTTATTTTACTTGGTAGTACAATTGCGTTTTTGTTATCAGCAATTATTAATAATATTATTAATTTTACAATAGGTAAATCATTTAAGAAGAATCCTAATGGAAAGCTTGCATACGCAACACAAACATATGTTTCAACATTTGTTGGTCAATTTTTAGATAATTTTATATTTTCAATAATAGTTTTTGTATTCTTTGCCCCAATATTCTGGGATGGATTTCATTGGACAATATTACAATGTGCAATGTGTGCTTTAACCGGAGCGGTTATTGAATTAGTATTGCAAATCGCATTTTCACCTATTGGATATAAGATATTATCTAAATGGAGAAAATATAATGTAGGTGGAGAATATATAGAATACATTAATGGAGGTGTTACAAAATGAAGATTTTAATAACAGGCACTAGCCAAGGAATTGGTAAGGCAATTGCTGAATTATTTTTAGAAAAAAATCATTTTGTTTATGGCATTGATAGGAATGAAGCTACTATAGTAAATAATAATTATGTCCATTATGTATGTGATGTAAGAGATTATGAAAATTTACCTAATATTAGTGATGTAAATATATTAATTAATAATGCTGGGACACAAAATGAGGCTGATATTGATATTAATTTAAAGGCCTTAATTCATATTACTGAAAAATATGGTATTCAGCCTAATATTGTATCAATTTTAAATATAGGATCAGCGAGTGCACATACGGGTGCTGAATTTCCTGAATACTGTGCTAGTAAGGGCGGAGTTTTGGCTTACACTAAGAATGTAGCTATGAGGGTTGCTAAATTTAATGCTACATGTAATAGCTTAGATCCAGGAGGAGTATTGACACCACTTAATGAGTGTGTCATAAATGATGAGGCGTTATGGGCTGAAATTATGGATGAAACTCCTTTAAGAAGATGGGCTACACCTGAAGAAATAGCTGATTGGGCATATTTCTTAACTGTAGTAAATAAATTTGCCACAGGTCAATCTATTGTTGTAGATGGTGGAGAATCAATTAATTATAATTTTGTTTGGAAATAGTAAAAGGCATCTCAGGATGCCTTTTTACATTATTTCAGCTATTAAATTTGCGATATATTCTAAAACTATTTTATCATTTTCATTGAAATTATTAAAATTAGTACTATCTATATCTATTACACCGTATACTATATTATTTTTAATAATTGGAACCACTATTTCAGAATTAGATAAGCTACTACATGCGATATGTCCTGGGAAGATATGAACGTTATCTACAATAATTGTTTCTTTTTTATGGGCTGATATACCACATACTCCTTTATTAAATGGGATAGTAGTACATGCGATAGGACCTTGATATGGTCCTAGGTATAATGTATCAAATTTATCATTTGATAAATAAAAGCCCGCCCATAATACGTTATTTAATCCTTCGTATAGTAATCTAGATAGGTTAGATAGATTACTTACAAGGGGAATTTCTTTATCTATTAATGCTTCGGCATTTTGTGTTAATGAATCATTTAGTAAAATCATAATATTTACTCCATTTCTGTAATTTATTATAATTATACAATAAAATTGTATAAATTTAATATTAAAATTGTATAAACTTAAGTATAAATTAAATTTCATTTGATATAATTTCTTTTAAGTTGTATAATAATATTAATTTTGGAGGTATTAATATGAGAAAATTTTATGTTTTGACTGATACAACAGCGTCTGTTGAAAAGAAATATCGTGAAGAGCTAGATTTTGATTATTTACCTATGCTTTTTACATTAGAAAATAAGACTTATGATGCAGATTTAGATTGGAAGGAAATAGGTCCTACTGATTATTATAATAAAATGAGAGCTGGTAATAGAATTACTACTGGCTTAATAAAGGCTACAGAGGTTGAAAGAAAGGTAGAAGAGGCTTTCAAGAAGGGGCTTGATGTTCTTTATGTTGCGTGCTCATCTAAGCTTTCTGGTTCTGTAAAGAACGCAAGTTTGCTTGCTGAAGAGGTATTAAAGAAATATCCAGAGCGCAGATTAGTATGCTTTGACACGTTAAGAAGCTGTTATGCACAAGGCTTAATGGCTATGGATGCAGCTAAAATGGCTAATGAAGGAGCTAGCATTGATGAATGTGTAGCTAAGCTTGAGGTAGCTAAGCTTAATTATCAGGTTTTCGCGACAGTAGGGACTCTTGAATGGTTAAGATTAGCTGGTCGTATAAAGGCTTCTAAGGCGTTCTTTGGTAATTTAATGGGTGTTAAGCCTATTGTTGTTAGTGATGCTAATGGTAATAACTATGGATTTAAGAAAACTAAGGGTAGATTAAATTCATTAAATGAATTAGTAGATATCTGCTGCACAAGAGTATTTAATCCTGAAGAGGCAACTATTTTTGTTGAGCATGCTGATTCATTAAAGGATGCAGAATATGTTGCAGCTAAGATAAAGGAAAGAATTAATCCTAAATGCATTAACATTTCAGATTTAGGTCCTATCGTTGGTTCAACAACTGGACCAGATACTATTTGTATTTCATTTTATGGAGAGAAGATTGAAATTGTAAGTGGTGAGTAATTATGTCAAATCAAGCGATTAATGGCTTAGATTTATTATCGATGATTGATAATGGCGCTAAGCAGCTTGGCTCTAATATTGATAGAATTAATGCGTTAAATGTATTCCCTGTACCAGATGGAGATACAGGTACTAATATGCAAATGACTATTGATGGTGGAGCTCTTGAGGGTTCTAGAATTAAAGAAGAAAATATTGGATATATGGCTAAGATGATTTCACGTGCTATGGTTATGTCTGCACGTGGTAATTCTGGTGTTATCTTATCTCAATTTTTTAAGGGCATCTCAATTTCTCTTGAAAATAAGCATATTGCAAATGTGCTAGATATAGCAAAGGCCTTTAAGTCAGGAACTGAAAGAGCGTACAGTGTTGTATCTAATCCAACTGAGGGTACTATTCTTACAGTTATGAGAGAAGCGGGAGAAAATGCTTATAAAATTGTAAATAAGGATACAACATTAGAGGATTATTTAGCTCAATATATTAAATACGCTAATGAATCATTAGAGAATACACCTAATTTACTTCCAGTATTAAAAAAGGCTGGAGTTATAGATTCAGGTGGAGCTGGCTTCGTTTTAGTTATTGAGGGTATGCTAAAGGCTCTTCGTGGTGAGATAATTGAATATGAAATAAAGCCTAATACGGTTAATAATATTAATGTATCTGGCTTTAATGCTGATAGTGAGCTAAGCTATGGATATTGTACTGAATTTGTATTACAGCTACAAAATTCTAAGGTTAATCCTAATAGCTTTGATTTAAATGTTATAACTGAATTTTTAACTTCAATAGGTAATTCAGTTGTATCATTTAAGGATGATGATATCATTAAGGCTCATGTTCATACATTTGATCCAGGATTAGTATTAACTGAATGTAGAAAATATGGTGAATTCTTAACGATTAAAATTGAGAATATGAATGTTCAGCATTCTGAAAATACTACTGAGGAAGTAGAAATTGAGCATAAGAAGTACGCTATAGTAGCTGTTGGAAATGGTGAAGGTATAACAAATATTTTTAAGGAAATGAATGTTGATGTGGTTGTTTCTGGTGGTCAAACAATGAATACATCTACACAGGATTTTATTGCCGCATTTGATAAAATAAATGCTGATAATATATTTGTATATCCAAATAATGGAAATATTATTATGGCAGCTAACCAGGCTAAGGAAGCATATAATAAAAGTAATATTATAGTTATTCCTTCTAAAACTATTGCTGAAGGATATTCAGCTATATCAATGCTAAATTTTGATTCTGATGATTTAGATGAAATTATTGAAGAGCAAAATGAAATTGTAAAAAATGTATCTACATTAGAGGTTACATATTCAGTAAGAGATACTAATTTAAATGGTATAGATGTTAAGAAGGGTGATTATATTTGTATATATAATCATGAATTAATCTCATCTAATCCAGATAGATTATTAGCTGTAAAGGAAGCAATCAATAATATTCCTGATTTTACTGATAAGCAGGTAATGCTTATAATATGTGGTAAGGATGTTAATATGGATGAATGTAATTCTATTGTTGAATATGCCACATCAATTAATTCATATATTGAGGCCTATCCTGTAGAGGGTAATCAAGATATATATAGCTATATAATTGGACTTGAATAAGAGGCTGCGCTGCAGCCCTTATTTAATATGGAGGCACTATGGTTAAAAATATAAATAGAGATATTAATATTTTATCTAAGAAATCTGAGGATATGACTAGGGATGATTTACAGGTTGCTTATGATTTAATAGATACACTAAAATTTAATAGACATAGATGTGTTGGTATGGCAGCAAATATGATAGGAGTATTAAAGAATTGTATTGTGTTTATTGATTCAAAGGAAAATATTAATATAATGATTAATCCTAAAATAATAAAAAAAGATGGAGAATATAAAACAGAAGAAGGCTGTCTTTCTTTAGATGGTGTAAGACCAACTACAAGATTCAAAAAAATTAAAGTAGAATATTTAGATTTAGATTTTAAATTAAAAATTAAAACATACACTGATTATACTGCCCAAATAATACAGCATGAAATTGATCATTTATTTGGTATTATAATATAAAAAAAAGAGCCTTAGCTCTTTATTGGTGTGAAATCATCAAACACATGAATGTTATCAGCTAAAAGTGTTGATACATATTCGTGTGTTTTTTTTGCGTCTAGAGAATAACAAATTGCATTACCAAATTGGAATTCAGTTGCAATACCACGCTCTAATAATCTTGGAAGTAGCTTTTCATAATGCTCACTTATATGAGCACTCTTTGTTGAAAAATGTCTTGGCATTTCATAATGTAATGTTACCTCTTGATCTTTTGATGAGAAGTGATAGATGAAATCTGTAAATCTGTCAGGCACATCAAATTCCTCTTCAATAGAATGAATAAATGTATTTTTAGATAATGGAGCACCTAAAAACAAAATTTTAGCATTTCTATTTTTTAATTCACCAAAACAGTTATTAGGCCCTACTGGTGTAGTAGCATATCTATCTAGATCAGTATATGCCTTAGCATCCTTGCCATATGCACAAACTGAATGTGTTGGATGCATACTTCTGATGAAGCCTTGTGTTTTCATCGCAACATTAGTTAATGCACCAACGCAAGAAGGAGTTTGATTTTTACGGAATACCATATTATCTTCCTTCATATAAGCCCATGTATGTGTAGGAAGAACTACTAGTCCTTCATTAAAATATTCCTTTAATGTTTCGATTAATCCTTCAGCATTACCTTCAATTTCACCGATTGCGCGTAATCCTGAATGAATCATAATTGTGTCTGTATTTTTAAGACCTATATTTTTAAATATTTCTTTTATTTCTAATTTTGTTAGCATAGTAATCTCCTTAATTGAAAAATTCATTTAATTCTTTAATATATAATTCAGGCTCAATTAAATACGATAATCCGTGACCAGCCTTTGGTACAGTAATTAATTTAATCCTTGTTTTTGCTTTTTCGTGTAGCTTAACGCTCATATAGCAGGGGACAAAGTCATCATCCTCGCCATGAAATAAAATTACAGGAAGCTTTGTATTTTCTATTGCATTAATAGGAGATGCTGCCTCTAAATTGAAGTGACCAAATAATTTAGCTCCTATTTTTATTAATGGATAAAATAACCCTGAAGGTAATTTTAAATTCTTAACACACTTAATAATAATTTCCTTTGGTGATGTATAGCCACAGTCAGCTATAACTCCAATAACATTATTTGGTAAATCTAATTCACTAGCCATTAAAACAGTAGCTGCACCCATTGATATACCTGTAATTATAATTTTTTGTTCTTCGCCAAATTCCTTTATTACAAGGTCAACCCAGCTTAGAGTGTCATATCTTTCATTTATTCCAAATGTAATAACATGACCCTCACTTTTACCACTAGTTCTTTGATCTATTAGTAAAACATTATGCTTTGCGGCAAATGCTCTTTGAACACCACCACATAGATCTCTTTCAGCTGAACCACGATAACCATGGTGCATAATTTCAATTGGGGCACCCTTTATTGTTTCGTAATATTTTGCGTGAAGCCTAAGCCCATCAAAAGAGGTAGTAGAATATTCCTTATATGAGAATCCTCTTACCTCCTTCATAAGGGCAATCATTTCTTCCCTATGAGGCTCATAAACCTTGCCAGGTGGAATTGGATATTCCTCTTTATTTTTATTGTTATTTCTAAAAACATAAAATGTTAATATAAAGCATATGTATATAGTTAATAATAGAAGTAGTAATAATATAGCTATTACTAATAGTGTCCACATCCACCATTCCATTGTATCACCATCCGTAACTCTAGATTAAATCACATTATGTCAAATTTTACAAGAAAAAAAAGAGAAGTTTCCTTCTCTTTTCTGTATTTTAATAGTAATCACATCAGATAATAGGATTGTTAAGGGATAATTGTTGTGATTACTATTCGTTTTAATTTTGGTGACCCGTACGGGGTTCGAACCCATAAATGCATGCGTGAAAGGCATGTGTGTTAACCGTTTCACCAACGGGCCATTTAGTGTACTCCTAGATTATATCACTAATTTTTTTGTTGTCAACAATAAATTTACGTTTTTTTTGGAAAAAGTGAAAAAATTTTTTTATTTATTTTTTATTAACATTCTCATTATATTCACTTTTTAAATTTTATTTGTTATAATATAGTATAAGGGTGGTGTCGATAATGAAATTTGTTATTACTGTAGGCCGTGAATATGGTAGTGGAGGTAGATTTATTGCAAGATTAGTTGCAGAAAAGCTTGGGATTCCTTTTTATGATGATGAGCTTTTAACTAAGGCTGCAAATGATTCTGGAATGTCAGAGGAGGTTTTTAAAAACTTCGATGAAAAGAAGGAAGGAATATTATCAAGTGGTATTGGTATGTATTCTTATGATCTAACGATTAGCCAAAAGGTATTTTTAGCTCAATTTGATGCGATTAAGAATATTGCGTTATCTGAGTCTTGTGTAATTGTTGGTAGATGTGCTGACTATGTTTTGGATGGTTATCCTAATGTGTGCAGTATTTTTATTTGTGCACCTATGGAGGAAAAGATTAAGCGTGGTGTAGAATATTATGGTCTTACACCTGAAAAGGCTGAATCACAAATTATTAAAAAGAATAAAAAGAGAAGAAGCTATTATAATTTCTATACTGATAAGGAATGGGGAAAGGCATCAAACTACGATTTATGTATAAATTCTAAGATTGGTATTGATGCTGCTGTAGAAACAATTATTTCATATATTAAGATTAGATTTAATGTTGAATAATAAAATAATTAGCTATCTTAAATATATAATTGATGAAGGAGTTAATCTGCAGCCTGGTCAGGTTGTTGAAATTTGCTCGTCAAGCTATATTAGTGATATTACCTATCAGCTAAGGGATATGCTTATATCCCTTGGTGCTAGTGAAGTAATTGTAACATTTAATGATGGTAATTTATTAAAAGAGGAGATTAGTAAGGATTGGAGAAGTTTTTTAGAAAAAAGAATTGCTTTATACAATTCTTTGATTTTAAAATGTTTTGTAAGAATTAATCTGTTATCTCCTTTTTTATTTCCTATGGAAATTACTGAGGGTATAGAAAATTATATTAAAAATAAGGATAAATTAAAATTTGTTTTTGATTATATAAATTCAAATTTTAATCAGCATACAGTTGCGTGTATTCCAAATGAAGCCTGGGCTAGGAAATTAAAAATAACAGTTTCTGAGCTTTGGGATAGGGTCATTTCATTTGTATATGCTGAAAACGAAATCGAAGGATATAGAAAATATTTAGAGGATTTAAATATTAAGGAATTGCATTTTTATAATTCAATTGGAACTGATGTTAGATTTGGATTAATAAATGATTATAAGCTTTTTGGAGCCGTTATGGAGGCTAAAAATGGTTTTTCATTTAGACCTAATATTCCATGCTTTGAGGTATGTACATCTCCAAATAAATATTTAGTAAATGGTACTATTGCTGGTAGTAACCCTATTTATTATAAGGGATTATATTTGAAGGATTATTCATTAGAATTTAAAGATGGTAGGGTTATAAATTCTTATGGCTTAGATAAAATATTAAGCCTTGATGAAAATATGAAATATTGTGGTGAGGTAGCTATTGTTATACCAAAATATGATTATTTTTTTAAAAACACCTTATTAGATGAAAATATGGGATGTCATTTAGCCTTAGGCTGTGGGTTTAATAGTAATTCTAATGAATTGATTAATAATTCGTTATATCATATAGATTTGATATTTGGGACAAATGATATTAATTGTGTAGCCTATACACATGATAATAATAAGATAGTAATAATTGAAAATGGGAAATTTAAATTAAAGGAGGAATAGGAATGGGCTTTAGAGCTGTTGACCATAGTGTCAATATAATTGGTATTAGAAAAAATAATGTAAATTATGCAATGTGCTGTGCGTGGGCTATGATGGTAGATTATGATAAGCTTATGTGCTTATTAGGTAGCCAAAGTGATACAGGCAAT
>JAZQVB010000041.1:0-16911 GCA_045631605.1 Anaeroplasma sp. | reverse complement strand
TATTTTCTTTTTTTGTTAACATTTTACATCACTCATTTCCTACTTATATTATACCATTTTTGGCATTTATAAGCCAGAAATACTTATCCACATTAAACTCTAGTAAAAATAAAAGACTGTTGAGTTTGTCAACAGTCTGAGGCTACAACAAATCGTTGTAGCCTGTATTTTTTATAATATAGAATTTTTTTCTTGAGTTTGTGTAATTAAATCTATTAATTCATCAGCGAAATCAATAGTTTTATCCTCTGTACTTCCTTCCTCATGAAGTAATACACCATCTCTTAAATATTCAGCTGAAAAATATCCAACACAAATTCCGTGCTTCATACCTAAGAAAAATGGTACTCTCATTTTAGAGATTAAAGTATCCTTTACTAATTCATCTGATTGGAAGCCTAGCTTTTCTACTATTTGATAATATTTAAGCTTAGTTTCTAAAGTTTTACAATCTCTTAAATCCTCTATCTCGCCATAAATATTAACAAATCTTGTATTTAAGTTATAAATTTCAGTTATTCCTCTTTTTTTAGCTATATTATTTGCTAGGTCAATGATTGCTTGACAGTTTGGACACCAAGGTCCTCCAATATATACTATACCTGAATAAAATGAATCTAGTAAATCTATTAATTCATCAATATTAATTTCCTTATATAAATGATTTTCATCATTTAAATATTGATATTCTAAGCAGTAATCCATACAAAATCCGCCTTTACTTATTATTTTTATATTCTATATAATCCTTATATAGCTCCTTACGATCTAAATTTAACAATTTAGCTGTTTCCTTAATTGCTTCATTAGGTTTATATCCTAAATTAATCAATTCGTCAATTTTTTCAAATGGATTTGAATCATCCTTTTGATTATCTTCCTTATAGCCTTCAACAATTAAAACTATTTCACCCTTAATAGAATCAATTTCTAATATTTCTGATATATTGCCTCTAATATATTCCTCGTATGTTTTAGTAAGCTCTCTTGCTAAAACTACTCTTCTATCGCCTAATACCTCAAGCATATCCTGAAGCGTATCAAATATTCTATGAGGTGCCTCATAAAATATTATTGTATGATTAACATATTTTAAATCAGATAATTCCTTAATTCTTTTTGTCTTTTTACTATCTAAAAAACCATAAAATGTAAATGGCATTGGTGCTAATCCAGAGGCAATAAGGGCACTTATACCAGCACTTGCACCAGGAATAGTTGAAACTGGGATATTTTGTTTAGCTGCCTCCTGTACTATTTTAAATCCAGGGTCTGAAATAACAGGTAGGCCTGCATCAGATATTATAGCTATAGTCATTCCAGAATTAATTTCCGCAATAATATCATCAGTTTTTACATCTTGGTTATATTCGTGATAGCTTTCAAGCTTTGTTGTTATATTATAATGACGTAAAAGTGTAATAGAATTTCTTGTATCCTCTGCATAAATTTTATCTACAGTTTTTAAAATTTCAATTGCACGTAGGGTAATATCCTGTAGGTTACCAATAGGTGTTGCAACAAGATACAGCATACCCTTATTATGATTAAAGCTACGTACTCTCATTAGTTCTTTAGGATACGGATAGTCTTTTCTCTTAAATCACGATTAGCATATACAATTGAAATTAATTCTCTACGCTTTTCTGCAGAAATTTCTAATTCCTTTTGAATCTTTTCAAGGAATAATAATTCAGACGTGTTATATAAGTCATCTTCCATTGAGATCATAACTAAATTTAAATATACAACGTTCTTAACTACTTGGTTACAATCAGCAAAGAACTTAATTGTATTTTCTGCAGTATCTGTTAATCTGAATGAATATTCATCCTTAACAGAATCTAATTCTGCAATCATCATATTTAATAATTTCTTTTCAACATCTGTTGGCTCACCATCGATATCAACCATATAAATAGCAAGGTCTAAAAACTTTAACATTTCCTTCTTATTTAATAAACTTAAAAACATAATTTTCTACTCCTCATAATTATATATTTTTAGGACTTCTTTTGTCCATGTGTTGCCTTTTTCATATACATAAAGTGGCGGAAGAATTCTTAATCCATCCTTACTCCCGTCCTTTATTCCCTCAATTAATATATTATTACATTCAGCACCTATTCTTGGATAAACTAATTGTAATCTTTTAGGCTCTATTCTATATTTTTTAAGGGTTTCTATAATCTCTACCAATCTATCTGGTCTATGAACCATCGCAAATCTACCTTTTGAATTTAAAAGTAAGGATGCTTCCTTAACGATATCATCTAAATTAGCTAAAACCTCATGACGAGCTATCGCCTTAAAATCACTTGGATTTATATGATTATCTCCTATTTTAAAATATGGAGGATTACATGTAACTAAATCAAATGTGCTTCTTCCTAGCTTATCACTAATATTGATAAGATTATCATTAATCATTGTAATTCGATCATTTAATTTATTTTCGTTAATTGACATATTAGCTAAATCAAATGAATGAGCTTGCACCTCAACACCAACTATATCCGCCTTACTTCTTAATGATAAATATAATGGTATTGGTGCGTTTCCGCTACATAAATCACATATTTTTTTAACTCTAGCTGTAACGCTTGCGAAGCTTGCAAGAAGCATAGAATCTAAAGAGAAATTGAAATATTCAGTATCCTGATATATTTTAATTAAATCTCTTCCTAAAAGCTCGTTACACACTATTGCCATTATCAGTATCCTCTGACTTTTTCTTCTTATCCATTGAGCGTGTAAACTTAACATCCTTTAAGGATAAGTAGCTAAACTTATTATCCTCATTTAAATGCTTAACCTTTACATTATTGTTAAGAACATCACATGATAATACCTTAGCTGGTCCTTCAGGTGTTTCTACTATATCTCCTGTATCAGGAGCGTATTTTCTTAATTCTGTATACATATCATTTTCATAATTTATACAGCATAATAATTTACCACAATTACCACTAATCTTTACTGGATTAAGTGATAGGTTTTGGTTTTTAGCCATTTTAACTGAAACATTATCAAATTGTGTTATAAATGTTTTACAGCAAACAATTAATCCGCATGGACCAATTCCACCAAAAACCTTTGCTCCATCTCGACTTCCTACCTGACGAAGCTCTATACGAGTATGATATTCATCAGCTAGATCCTTAACTAGCTCTCTGAAGTCAACTCTTCCCTCTGATTCAAAATAAATAATTAGCTTAGCTCTATCAAGAGTATATTCAGCCTCTAAAACCTTCATTTCAAGGTTATGCTTTTTAGAATAAAATTTAGTTTTTTCAACTATATCAGCCTCTTCGCTTTTATTTTGCTCATAAGCCTTTATATCCTCGTTTGTAGCTATCCTTACTATATCCTTAAGCTCAGAATTTAAGTCCTCCTTCTTTAGCTCAAATTCCTCACCTACACAATATCCAAGCTCAATACCTCGAATTGTGTTAACGATAACCCTCATACCATCATGTAATTCTAAATTAGCAGTACCGAAATAATATCTTTTACCAAGCGTTTTAAACTGTACTTTTATCGCTTTCATAATTCACCATCTATACAAATTTTAATATCAACTCATGGAATACATTTTTCGCTGATACATTATATTTAAGCTTATCAAATAAATCTAAAATAAGCTTTAGCTTGTCCTTCTTTTGATTTTTATACTTATTATCGTACGCTTTTATTTTATCATATAAAGGTGTTAAAATCAAATTATCACTACCGCCTGATAATCTATTAACATCCTCTAAAAACAATAAAACCCATTCAAGAAGCATTGTTAGCTTCTTAGAATCAAAAAAATAATTAACATTATTTAAATAGTACATAACCGCTTCTTTATTCTTTGATATTTTTAATAATTCTAAGAATAATTCCTTATTTTTCATATAATCGCTTGATTTAACAATTTCCATTGATTCCTCAATATTATTAGTTAGGCTTGCGGTTAAAATAGCATCTAATTCATCTAAATTATTAGCCTTTAATATTTCTATTCTTTTTTCTATATCTAAAGCCTTAAAATGCTGTAATATACATCTTGATTGAATTGTAGAAACAACATTTGAAAGTTCTGTTGCTAAAAATATGCCTACAGTAGGAGTTTGATTAATTGGCTCCTCTATAAATTTAAGTAAGCTATTTTGTGCCGCTGCAGATGCGGTATCTATTCCATCTACTATATATATTCTAGTACCCTCTACTAATGATGTTTTGGAAAATTCATCCTGTAAATTTAATATTTGATCCTTAGATATCATCTTTTTATTTTCTTCGATACCTATATAATCTACATTCATATGATTGTTAGATAAAATACTTTTACATGTTTCGCACTCTAAGCAACCACCGTGTTCACAATACATCATACATGCAAGTGCGTACGCCATTTCCTTTTTGCCTGTACCCTCGTCACCATAAAACAAATATGCGTGAGATAGTCTATTTTGTTTTTTAGCTTGTAAAAGAATGTTAAATATCATATTTTGATTTTTTACTGCATATTTGACATTCATCTACCTCACCTCTATTTTTCTAAGTATTCTAGTACAGCCTCTATACAATCCTTTGTAACCATTTCTAATGTTTGGTTACCATCAATTCTTTTAACTCTATCTGGATACATTTTTAATACCTCATGATATCCATTATAAACTCGATTATGGAAATCCTCGGCTTCTAAATCCAATCTATCACTCTTCTCTCTACCAGATAATCTTTTTAATGCTACATCTGGTGTAACATCAATAAAGATAGTTAATCCTGGCATATGATCTAACGCAAAGGAATTAGCTCTTAAAACATTATTCATACCTAATCCTCTAGCATAGCCTTGATATGCAAGTGATGAATCTAAAAATCTATCACATAAAACAACCTTACCCTCATTTATTGCAGGAATAACTCTTTGAGATAAATGCTGCATACGGCTTGCAGCATATAATAAAGCCTCACATTCAGGTGTCATATCAGTATTATTTACATTTAAAATAATACTTCTAATCTCTTCAGCGATTCTTATTCCACCTGGCTCACGAGTTGTAATATATTCTATATTTAATGATTCTAATTTTTCGCAAAGTGTTTTAATTATTGTAGTTTTACCACTACATTCTCCACCCTCAAAGGTAATAAAATTCTTATAACTCATAAAATAAACTCCATTTAAATTTCTATATTTTATTATACTATAATTATCACAATTATTAAAGTTTTAATTATTAATAATTAATCTTTTATTAAATTTATGTTTTATTCTTGAATAATACTGCCTAAAATTATATACTTACTATTGGAGTGTCGATATTATGAAAAAGAAAAGATTTTTGATTATACGAATTATATTTTTAATTTGTTATATAATTTGTGTAGCCGTTTTAATTACAGAATCAAGCCTTAACGCAAGCATCTCCTCAAGCCATTCCTCTACGGTTGGTGGCTATGTTGCAGGTATTATAAATGACGTTAAGGGAGATCAAACAGAAGTTATTAAACCTACTAAGGTTGAAATAACTAATAAATTATCAAATGGTGTTATAAACGCTAAAACAGGAGATAGCCTGCAGCTATCAGTAAAAACTACACCAAGTGATTCAACATATCAATCGTATATTTATTCTTCTAACAATAATAAAATTGCTACGGTTGATGAAAATGGGCTTATCAAATTTTTAAGCGAGGGCTCAGCAACAATTACAGCTACTAATACAAACTGTGTTGAGGTAAATACCTCAGTAAAGGTAAAGGTAACTAATGTTAAGCTTGAAAAAATCACTCCAATGATTATTTCTAATAATGAATATATCGATAACCCAATTAAAAATTCTAATGGATATTATACCTTATACAAGGATGTAAGCTATTCATTAGATTATGATATTTATCCGCTAAATGCCACAGATTCTACTGTGAAATTTAGCACTAAAAGTAAAGCGATTATATTAGATGATACAGGTGTAATAACACCTTTAGAAATATCATCTAACCCAATAGAAATCACATTAACATGTGCATGTGGTGAAATTAAAGAAAGTATTTATATTATTATTGAATCACCAATAGAAACTACCCTTTCAAGGCTACAGGCAGCAGATTTAACTATTTACGCTACTCAAACAATTACTACATCAAATATTTACGCAATTTACGATGTGTTTAACATCTCAGATAACACAGCTACTGAAAGTAAGGTTAAATATACAAGCTATACACTTACAAGTGATAGTAGCTTAATATCTATTACAGGAAATAAAATTAAGGGTGTAGCTTCTGGTGATGCGGTAGTTACTGCCACATCTAAGGATAATCCTAATTTATCAGTAGTGTTTAATGTAATTATAAAGGAACAGGATACATTAACAGATTATTCTATTTCTAATATAACTACTGGCACTAATACCTTAGCTATTGGTTCTACTAAAACATTATCCTTTAAATATTTACCTAATAGCTACGCTAAAATCAATTCGAAATCATTTACATCTAGTAATCCTGATATTATTTCTATTAATAGTTCAGGTAAAATGACAGCTAAAATGGTTTCTGATGAAATAGTTACTATTACTGTTAACATTAATGATATAATTAAGACATTCTCAATTAAAGTGATCGAAAAAACTACTACAGAAAATGAGGATGGCGAAAAAATAGAGCTGTCTCATTTCACAGCTAATATATCTAATAATATCTTCAAAGTTAATGATGAAGTCAAATTATCTGATCTTATATCAACAACATGGTATGATACTAATGATAACATTTGTTCTAATTCAGCTAAGCCAACATATTGGGTTGATGAATTAGAGGGAATTATCGAGAACAATGTATTAATTCCTAAGGCTGCAGGTCTTATTAGCCTATATGTGAGATTTGACGGCTATGATGATTATATTTTAGATTTATATGCAGTAAGTGATTATGATATTTTAGATGAAAATAACACTAATTATAAGGAGTTATCTTCATTTAATTTAAATATAAATGATATTTTATATTCTCAAATAATTGACGGATTTGATAATCAAAAATATAGCATTTCTATTGATAATCCTAGCTTAGTTTCTCTTAGTGAGGAAAATGATATTTATTCAATTAAATGCTTAACAGATGGCAATGTTAAATTCATTATAACTCCTGTTTTATATGATGAGGATGGAAATCCATTCGACTTAGACTTAAGTCAATATTCACATTCAATTTCATTAGCTATACATCATGTATATACTGATAATATTTATTTATCTGGCGAGGTAACTCATCATGATAAATCTAAGGATGATATAGATATAAATGATATGCATATTTATTTAAATGATACTATATCATTATTTGCAAATTGTAGTATTAATACTACACTAAGTGAAATTATTTATTCAACTAGTGATTCTTCTGTTTTAACTATATCTAACACGGGTATAGTAACTCCAGTTTCAACAGGTACTGCTGAAATAACAATAACTGAAACATATTCAGGTAAATCAATAACAAAATCTATAAGCATTTACAATCTTATAGAGGTTAATGATGAAAATCCAATTAAGGTATCTGGTGTGGAAGCTGAAGAAAAAAATGGAGAATATTATATTTTAAACGGCTTTGCCGGTTCTATTAAAATTGTATTTAAGGATTACTCTACATATACAAAGGTTTCTTACACATCTAGCAATGAAAAGGTATTAACTGTAGGTGCTGATGGTAAAATAACTCCTAAATCAGCCGGTAAAGCAACAATTACCATCGTTTGTGATGACGGCTTAGGTGAAGAGGCTGAGGTAGTTTACGAAGTAACAGTTCACATTAAAAAACAAAACGCAATTAGAAATATGTCAGAATTCTTCGCAAAGGTTAGAAAAAAGCTTGGCCACTGGGGAGCATTCCTTGTTTTAGGTATCTTCTCAAGCTTAACATATCTTCTATTCTTCAGAAATTATCATACTATCTGGTCAGCTCCTTTTAATTTCCTACAAGGATTTGGCTTAGCTGCAGGTACAGAATTTATCCAAACATTTGTTCCAGGTAGATGTGGATGCTGGAGCGATATAATGCTCGATTTCTCAGGATTCATTTCCTCAGCAATACCAATTACCGCAATTATATTATTATATTACTTAATTAAATTTATCAAAAAGCTTATAAAAAGCAGAAAAGCCTAGCTCAGTTTGAACTAGGTCTTTTCTTATTTAATAGCTGATTAACATTTTCACGTGCTTGATCAATTTGTGGGCTTATATGCTTATTAAATACACAATCGTAAACAAAATGCTCACAATTATTATATATTAAATCATATTTAGCTTCATCTAATCTTGCAGTAGCTAATTCTATTGTTTTTTCAGGGTTATTTCTTGATAATTTTTCTTTAAGGCTTAGCTTTGCAACCTCAAGAAATTTATTACCAATAAACTCATGAACATCTGTAATTAATACCTTTACAGCGTCCTGCTTAACTGAAAATGCATCATTAGCTCTTCCGTATTGGATTATCTTATCCTCACCAATATATATACCAAAATGATAATAAGAATTATTTATTAATACTCTTACAATATCGCCCTTTTTAGGCTCATTCATATTCCATTTCATATTAGTTTTCTTCTATGAAATCAATAACATCCTGAATAGTTACCAATGCTTCAAGATTTACATTACGGAGAGTAACATCAAATTCCTTTTCAATGCCTAAAACCATATAAAACATACCAATAGAATTTAGTCCTAAATCTTCAATTATTTTTGAGCTTGTAGATATAGTACTAGAATCAAAGTCAGGTACAATTGATTCAAATATTTCAATTAATTTTTCAAATGTTTCCATTAGCTTCTCCTTCTAATTTTTTAATTTGATTATGTATATTTTCAGATATACTATCTAAATCTGAAAACTTAATATTATTTGGATTAACATCAATTTTTTCACCTAAATATACATGATGTCTTCCAAAAAATCTTTTCGTATGCTTCATATATACAGGATAAATAGGTGCTCCTGTTTGATAAGCTAATAATGCGGCTCCTGATTTATAAGCCTTTGTATCGTCCTTATCAATTCCACCACCAGGGAACATAACAAGCACGTGTCCTGCGTTAAGAATATCTATACATTTACTAAAGGCTTCAAAATCCTGAATATTTCTATTAATTCTGATTATTCCACAGTTTCTTAATAGGAATCCTCTTATAGGATGCCCGTCAAATACAGCCTCTCCTGCAAGCACGAATGCTCTTCTTCTCCAGAACGCACTCATCATAATAACAGGATCCTTAAATGATTGATGATTAGCTACTATTATTCCATTTTCCTTTATTTTAAGCTTTTCTTTTTTATGTCCAGAGTTATGTACCTTAATTCTAAAATACAATCTAAACCAAATAATTAAGCTTCTTCCTAGGTCCTTAAATAAGCATTTAACATTTAGTCCCTTAGGATATTTATCCTTGTTTTTTTCAGCCTTACATATTTTTTCAAGCTCAAGAATCTTATTTCTTACAAGCTTATTTAAATAATCAATTTCTTCCTTTGTTGGATTATCGTTATTACAATATTCACTTAGATTAATTTTCTTTCCTATTACAACTCTAGTTCTTTTAAATAGCTTATATACTCCATCAGTATAAATAGGAACAATTGGACATTTTGTCTTTAACGCAATTAATATATAGCTTGGGTGAAACGCAAGCATTTTTTTAGTAGTTGGTATTCTTGCCTCAGGATAAATCAATAGCATTTTATTTTTATCTAATAAATCTACAGACGTATCAATAAATCCAAAGTCATAGCTATTTCTATCTACCCTAATACCCCCCATTATTTTAGTAAGGGCACCAATAAATTTACCACGAGTAAATATTAATTCACTCATTAAGCAATGCACCTTTCTAAACGGGAATAAAAACATAGTCATCATAAAATCCTTTAGGCTTTTATGATTGGATATAACTAATGCTTTTCCCTTTATATATTTAGAGGTATCCTTTTTATCCTCATAATAAATTCTTGTTTTAAAAAATATTAATTGAATTGGCCATGCCATTATATAGCCAAGAAAATATAAAAAGCCTATCATAGATTTAATAACCTCTCAACCTCTAAAGCTAATGCGTATGGAGTATGAAGCACATTGCCATCAAATGTGATCTTAACGTTAAATTCAGTATTTATCATTGAAATAAGCGAAAAATAATCAAGGCTTGTACCATTTAAATCAAAGAAGAAATTACTATTATCCTCAACTAAGGATATATTTAAAACCTCTTTAAAGAAATCCTTAATTTTACTTAAAATAATTTCATCAACCTGAGCCTTTTCTTCATTTTCCTTACATATATCAGTAATATTTAATAAATTTACCTCGTTATTATCTAGCAATCTCTTTAAATATTGTCTACTTACCTTAATCGCATTTTCATTAGCGATAGGATCATATGTAAAATAAATTGTTTGAATTCTCATTGATGAATCAAGCTCATTATTCTTTTCAGTAATATAATTATATGTAGTATTAATTACTGTCTTAGGTGTATATCTATCAATTTCAACAACGATAGATAGCTTATTATTTATTTCTAAAATAGAATATCTTTTAGCCTTTTCAATTCTAAATTCCTTTTCTATCAAATCAGGATTTATATTTTCTCCGTTAGGTCCTATGAATAAATCATCAATTCTACCATTAATATAATATCTACCAGAATCTAAAGAAACTAAGTCATTTGTCTTAAACCAGGAATCATCATTATATACAATTTCTCCATCAATTTTCATCTTATGAGAAATTGAATCGCCCTTTACATATAATTCATTATTTTCAATTTTATATTCTACAGATCCAAATGGCTTACCAATCGAATTCTTTAATCTATTTTTTACATTACCTAGCTCTACAGATGTGATACCTACCTCACTCATACCGTATCCGTTATGTAGCGGATATCCTATTGAATTAAATAGTTTTACTGTACTATCCTTAATATAGCTACCACCCGAAATACAGAATAGTACGCTTGGACCGAATAATGCTTCTGTAACTTCCTTCATTATTTTTTTGCTTAATTTTATACCTAATTCTCCAAAGATAGCTTGTAGCTTCAGGCATAGATTTTGACCGCGCTCAAACTTCTTTTCTAAATCCTTTTGTTTGATTGTTTTTAGTACCTCTTTTTCGATTGTATTCCAAAATAAAGGTACTGCAAATATATGTGTCACCTCATGCTTTTTAATAGTTCTTAATATTGTATTACTACTATAATCGTTTAAAAATACAAGAGTTCTACCGAAATAAGAAAACCACATATATGTAGCCATAAATCCAAAGATATGATAAAGAGGCAAGAATACTAATTGCTTAAGACTTCCCTTATAATGCTTTTTAATAAGCTTATTTTGCTTAACTATATCTCTTGCGTTTAATATTTGAGCACTAATTTCCTTACCTGAATAGAAAATTATTTTTTCTTTTAATGTTGTTGCCGATGTAGATAGTGCCATTTCATCTGCAAATGTATAATTATAATTTTCTATTGGTTCTTTATTTAAATCATTAATATTAATAGCTGATGCATTGTATTTTGTATTTCCTAAAGAAATAACATATTTAATTTCTAAGCTTTCAAGTAGTGAATTAACTAGCTTTTCCGTATGTCTTAGATTAATTAAATATGGCTTATTACCGCTCTTTAAAATACCCCAATACGCTTCTATCCATTCGATGTTAGAATCTAATTCAATTCCAATATAGGAATCCTTTAAAGTAGGATATTCTATATTAAGTGAATAAGCTATTTGACTGATTCTTTTTTCAATATCACCATATGTATATTTTTTAATTCTATATCCGTCATTAGTTTCACCTAAAATATAATTAGGATTTTTAAACATAACATTGTATATATCTTGTAATGTTTTATTACTAGCCTCTAGTAAATTACATCTTTCCCTAACGACCTTATCAATATTTTCCATACTACCACCTCATAGGCTCGTCATTTATAAATATCTTAAGATTATCACATTTAGTTACTACAACCATTGTGTTATTAAGGATAAATTTAATATATTCAAAATCATCCTTATGTAAAACATCATTAGTAATACCACAACCTAGCATTTTTCCGTAAGCTTCCTTTGCACACCATTTTTCAGTTAAATATATTGGTTGAGCTTTTGAATTTAAAAAATCATTTTTTTCATTATTTGTTAATATCTTTTCAGATAACTTTAATCTTGAATCAGATATAATTTCTTCTATATCAAGACCTATTTCTTTATTTGATATTACAAATCCAAAATATTTATTACTATGTGCTAAGGATACATATATATCATCTATACATGGTTTTCCTTTTTCTTGGAAATATAGATTATTAATGTCTATATTTCTTTTTTGTAGTTCTAATTGTAAATAATAATAATTTGATTTGCTGATTAAATTTTTCTCTTTAATTTTATATAAATCACAATGCTCCCTTATTAGTTGTGGGAGCGTCGGATTTTCTATTAATTTATCTAATGTGTATAGATATAAGCTAGTCATTTTCAAATTCCTTTTTTAAATTAGAAATAAAATTACCCTTATCTAGATTAATTACTTGAGAAATACAAGCCTCAATTGTTGAAGCATTACATGCTCCATGAGCCTTAACAACTATTTTATTTACACCTAATAAGAAAGAGCCCCCTTGCTCATTATATGAAAATAGCTTATAAATTTCTTCATTAATATCGTTAACATTTTTATTTTTACTAACAATATCCATAATTATTTTAGCAACACCCTCTGTGTTTTTTAAAATCGCATTACCTGTTAAGCCATCACAAACAATAACGTCATGTCCTGTACTAAATATGCTACTAAATTCAACATTGCCAATGAAATTCAAATTAGTGTTACTAATTAGCTCATATGCAGCCTTTATAACCTTATTGCCTTTTTTAGGCTCAACACCTAAATTAGCAAGTCCAATTCTTGGGCTTTCAATATTATAATAGCTTTTCATATAGGCATTACCAATTCTAGCAAAATCAACAAGCTGATTAGCAGTTGAATCAATATTAGCGCCTAAATCTAAAATGCATATATGCTCTTTGTTTTTGTTAAATAAATCACCTGCAAGAACTGCAGCCTTAATTCCTTTGATTAATCCTATAATGAATAAAGCTCCTACAAATACACAGCCAGTTCCGGCCATTGAAACTATACCTACAGCGTCATCATTATTTTTTAAATAGCTATATGATTTCATTAACGCAGAATCCTGCATTTTTGACATCATATCCATAGGATTTGTATTACTTTCAACATCGTATTTAGCATCTATTATTTCAACATCATATTTAACGTTTTGTTTAATAATTTCCTCAGGACCAGCTAAAACTAGTTTATAATCTATATTATTTTCTAATAGGCTATTAATTCCCTTTAGTATTTCCTCTAAAGGTAAATCTCCACCTAATAAATCTACCACTATCTTTTTCATAATACCACCTAGCATATACCAATTATATAATCATATAATTCCTGTTCTGCCTCTATAACTCCAACCTGTGCATTATAATATTCATCCTCAATATAAGATAGTATTTCATCTAAATCATCCTCATTACTATCAATTCCCTTGAATATTATAATAGTTTCCTTATCCTCTATCTCAGGTATATTTTCTAAGCCAGATTTAATAGCATCTAAGGCATTCAAGCCTGAGCCTGTTATGTTTTTATCTATTAACGCAACATAATCGCCCTCTAAAATGTCGTTATCAGCATTTGTAATATTTTTAATTGAACGAGTTATATATAATGTTTTAACATCATTATATCCATCCTTCATTTGCTTGACAGTTTTTTCAATATTGCAATCATCACTCATATCTATCATAGATAACGCATAATATCCATCAGCTATAGATTTAGTATCTAATACATATACCTTACTTTCGTCACACAGGTCTGCTGCCTGTTTAGCAGCTAAATAAAAATTGTAATTATTAGGAAGTACAATTATATTCTTAGCATTTACCTTTTTATATGCCTTAACAAATTCCTCTGTTGATGCGTTTGAATCGATAACCAAATCACAACCAAAATCTAAAAATAATGATTTTAATCCTTCACCAAATGAAACTGCAATATATGCAATATTTTTCTTTTCATTATTAGCAATAAATTCCTCGTGCTGTAATGACATATTTTCTATTTTAGTAGTTACAAACTCTCCATATTTTTGAGCCTCATTTAAAATAGCTCCTGGATTTAGAGTGTGAATATGAACCTTTACATAGCCTTCATCCTCTATTAAAACAATAGAATTACCATTAGCCTCTAAAAATTGTTTTAAGCTATTCATATCAAATAATGCCTTATTTGAATCCAATTGTAAAATAAATTCTGTACAATATCCAAATTCAATAGCTGTACTTGCTTTAACTACTGCCTTTTGATATTCAAATTCAGTGGCTTCTAAAATTTCACCCTTTAAATATTTATTGATGCCATCATAAATTGCAAGTAATCCTGCTCCACCAGAATCTACTACGCCTGCATCCTTAAGTATTTTAAGCTTATTAGGAGTATCCTCTAATGAAACTTTAATGCTTTCGTTGTACTTATCTATTAATTCATTAATTGTTGTCTCTTCAGTAATATCGTTAATAATATTTTCAATGCCTTCTCTAGCTACTGTTAATAATGTTCCCTCTGCAGGATTAACAACAGCATCATATGCAGTAATATAGGCTTGAACAAGTCCTCTAGCGAAGGTTTTAGCATCTACCTCGCTATATTCATGTAATACAAGGGATAATCCTTTAAATAATTGCGAAAGAATTACTCCAGAATTTCCTCTTGCCCCTAACAGCATACCACGAGATAATTCACGCATAAAAGCTCCTATTGAGCTTGATGCGTTAGATTTAATCATACCGTTTTCAAGTGTAAGACGCATATTAGATCCTGTATCACCATCTGGTACCGGAAAGACATTTAAATCGTTTATTTTCTTTTCGTTAATTTTTAAGCTATTCAATCCATTTTCAAGCATTTCCTTGAATTGAATACCATTAATTTTTGTATATTCCATAAGCATTCCCTCTCAGTTATATAAAAATGCGTAATATAACATTTTAATTATATCAAATTTAAATATTATTGTAAACTTATCATATAAAAATGATATATGTTTTAATATATAAATATATTAACTTTTATTACAAGTAGAAATTGTAGAAATCTATTATTGTTTACTTTTCACTAAAAATAATATATACTTTATATGTATTTCATTTTAAGGAGTAGAACAATGGAAAAATTTATTATATTTAGTGATACTGCATGTGATTTATCTAAAGAATTAAGAGATAAATACGATATAAAATTTATTAATGGTCATATAAGCGTTCATGGCGTTGAGCATGTTGCTGATTGTTCATTCAATTTCGCGACTAAGGAGGAATTCTTTAAGGATTTAAAGAAATACCCTAACGAATATACTACAGCTCCTGCAAGCCCAGATGAATTAAAGGCTAAATGGGAAACATACCTAAAGGATGGATATGACATTATTGCAACAAGCCTTTCTAGCGGATTAAGTGCTACAATTAATTTTATGAATTTAGCTAAAAAGGAATTATTAGGAATATATCCTGAAAGACGTATTGAATGTATTGATTCATTAAGATATTCTACAGCTCTTGGATTATTAACTGTAAAGGCTGCAATTCTTAAGCAAGAGGGTAAATCATTTGACGAGGTTGTTACATGGTTAAATGCTAACAAGAATAGATTACACCAAATGGGTTATCTAGATGATTTATCATTTGTTGCCGCTAAGGGACGTATTTCTAAGCCAAAGGCTTTTATGGGTCAATTAATTGGAATTAAGCCACTTGGAGATTTCGATTCAACCGGTAAGACTACAATTCTTGGTAAGGTAAAAGGCGATAAGTTTGCGATAGAAACTATCATCAAATATATGGAAAAAACTATCGAAAACCCTGAGGATCAAATCATTTTCGTCGCTTCTACTAATAGAGATAAGCAAGCATTAGAATTAAAACAAAAAATAGAAGAAAAGTTTAAGCCTAAAGAGGTTTTATTAACTACAGTTTATCCAATTTGTAGTATCAATATTGGTCCTGGATTAATGGCTGCATACTATTTTGGTACGCCTATTAGCGATGATTTAGAGGCTGAAAAGAAAATAATGGATGAAATTATTAACCAATAAGAAAACAAAACTGATTGAAAATTAATAATAAAATAAATTAATCGGTGTATAAGGGTAAACTTTAAACTTAAGTGATGTATAATCAATGTCTTGAAAACTATAAAGTAAAGATGTATAAAAATAAATAAAGAAAAAAACTCTTTTGGTATAATGAGATTGTCTAGAAATCATAATACAAAGGAGTTTTTTATTATGGATAAAGAATCCATTTATAGATTAGGTTTAGAATCGTATACTTCTATTGATGCAGATTCATCACAAGAGATGTATGATCCTAAAACTAACAATCATATTATACTATTAAAATTAAAAAAAGAAAAATATATTATTTGCCTAAATTGTGGGGTTATAAACGAATGTAATTTAAGAAGTTCAGTCAAACAAGAAATCAAACATTCTTCTGCTTTAGAAAATAACATTATATTGAATCTTTATAGATGAGTATACAAATGTGTATGCGGACATACTTTTAAAGAAACTAATCCTTTTGCTAACGATAAAATATAAAAAACAATACATTAAAAATATATGATTTTTAGACATAGAAAAAAAGGTGACTTTATACTGAACTAGTCAATAGTTCATAGACACAAAAAAGAATATTATTTAAATGAGAGCTCTGTTCTGTATTGAACAGGGCTTTTATAATTCAATGAATAAGCTAAACGTTCATTATTAAAATAAT
>JAZQVB010000040.1:0-13230 GCA_045631605.1 Anaeroplasma sp. | reverse complement strand
ACAGACCATATTATGCCTGCAGGTGCTAAGGTTTTACCTTATAGAAGTAATATAGAAAAAATAAGTGAATTTGTTTTCTCTAATATTGATGAGGAATTCTCAAAGAGATGCTTAGCTAATGGCAGTGGTGTTATCGTTGCCGGAAGTAATTATGGTCAAGGCTCAAGCCGTGAGCATGCGGCAATAGCGCCTAGATACTTAGGGATTAAGGCTGTTATAGCGGCATCATTTGCTAGAATTCATAAGAAGAATTTAATTAATTTTGGTATTTTACCAATTGAACTTGATATCGAGGCGTCATTACTTGATGAGATTAAGGTATCATTTGATAAAGAAAATATTACAGTTTTAAATGTAACTAAAAATAAAAAATATAGCTGTCTATGCGACTTGACAGAAGAGGAATATGAATTAATTAGAGTTGGTGGTTTATTAAATACATTCTAATTAGGAAGGAGATTATATGGATAATTTCTTATTTGAAAAATATAATGAATTATTAAATAATGAAGCTATTGAGCATGAGCTTTATGATAAATATAAGGTTAAAAAGGGATTAAGAAATGATAATGGTACAGGCGTATTGGTTGGTCTAACACGTGTTGCTGAGGTTTCAGGCTATTATGTAGAGAATGGTGTTAAAAAGCCTAAAAAGGGTAATTTGTATTACCGTGGAATTGATGTTGCTGATTTAGCTAATATGAATGGTAATGAATTTGATTATGAGGATACATGCTTCCTATTATTATTTGGTCATTATCCTAGTAAGCATGAATCTAAGGAATTTAGAAAAATATTAAGTGACAATTATGATTTGCCTAAGGACTTTTTAGAAAATATAATTCTTAAAAACCCATCAAAATCATTAATGAATCATATAACTAGATCTATATTATCCTTGTATTCATTTGATGATGACCCGGATAATATTTCAGGTTATGAATTTATTAAAAAGAGTATATCAATAATTGCTAAAATGCCAGCGATTATAAGCTATTCTCTTCAAGCTAAAACTCATTATTTAGATCATGATTCATTACATATACATTTCCCTAAAAAGGAATATTCATTTGCTGAAAATATATTATATATGTCTAGAAATGATGGTATATTTACAGAACTTGAGGCTCAAACATTAGATATGGCCTTAGTTGTTCATGCTGACCATGGTGGTGGTAATAATTCAGCATTTGTAGGTACTGTTGTATCATCAACACTAACAGATATTTATTCTATGATTGCTGCATCTATGGCATCATTAAAGGGTCCACGTCATGGTGGAGCTAATATGGCTGTCCTTGATATGATGCAGGAGGTAATTAATGAAGTAGGATATGATGCTACAGATGAAGAGATAAATAAGATTATTGGAAAGATTTTAAATAAGGAATATTTCGATAATACTGGCTTAATTTATGGTATCGGACATGCAATTTATACGCTATCTGATCCTAGATGTGAGGTTTTAAGAGAGGAAGCTCGTAAGCTTTCTTTAGAAAAGAATCCAAAGAAATTTGAATTCTATTATAGATTTGAGCGATTAGCCTTAAAGGCTTTAGAAAATAAAAAAGGCACAAAATGCTGTGCAAATGTAGATTTTTATTCAGGATTAATATATGAAATGCTAAATATTCCAAGGGATTTATTTATTCCTATTTTTGCATCAGCTAGATTAGTTGGATGGCTAGCGCATAATATAGAAAATCTATTATATTGTAATAAAATTATTAGACCAGCAACAAAATATGTTGGTTTAAATGCTGAGGAGGATTAATTTATGACTGATATTGTTTTATTACCAGGTGATGGTATTGGACCTGAAATTGTAGAGGCAGTATGTAACATTTTAGATGCTGCAGGAGCCGATTTAAAATATCATGCATATGATATAGGTCAGACATCATATGAAAAATGTGGAGAATTAATTCCGCAAGAAACACTTGATGCTATAAAGAAATATAAGGTAGCCCTTAAGGGACCTGTAACAACTCCAATTGGTAAAGGCTTCAGATCTGTAAATGTAAATTTACGATTGGCATTTGATTTATACATTAATTTAAGACCAGCATATTCTATTGATAATATTAGTAAATATAAAAATGTTGATATTGTTACTGTAAGAGAAAATACTGAGGATTTATATATTGGTGAGGAACGAGAAATCGAAAATGGATTTGAGGCTATTAAAAGAATTACAATTCCTGCAACCGATAGAATAATTAGATATGCTTTTGAGTATGCTAAAAATAATAATAGAAAAAAGGTAACTTGTATTCATAAGGCTAATATTTTAAAAAATTCAGATGGATTATTTTTAAAACGTTTTAAGGAAATCGCATCAGAATATCCTGAAATAGCATATGACGATAAGATTATTGATAATATGTGTATGCAATTAGTTATGTATCCTGAAAAATATGATGTATTAGTTGCTCCAAATTTATATGGTGATATTATATCAGATTTAATTGCTGGATTAGTAGGTGGATTAGGATTAGTGCCAGGTGCTAATTTAGGTAAGGATGTTGCAATATTTGAGGCTGTACATGGTTCTGCTCCTGATATTGCAGGTCAAGGCATTGCTAACCCAATTGCGTTACTTCAAGCTGCATGTATGATGCTTGAGCATATTGGTAAAAAGGCTGTTGCATCTAAAATTACAAATGCGATATTAAAAACATTAAACAATGGTGAGTCATTAACTAAGGATCTAGGTGGAAGCTCTACAACTAAGGAATTGACTCAAACTATTATAAATAATTTATAATACAAAGGGTGAAATCCCCCTTTTTGGAGGTTTTTATGAAAATAGGTATTTTCGGTATGGGCGCAGTTGGATGTGCTTTATTAAATGAATTGAATGGATATGAAGGCCTATATGTTCTTGCAGATAAAGAAAGAATAGAAAGATATAATAAGAATGGCTTTATTATTAATGATAATACAATTTATCCTTGCTGCAGTGATAATATAGTTTGTGATGTAATCTTTGTTTGTGTTAAGAATTATGATTTAGAAGATTCTTTAATTGATATGAAGCCTTTTGTTAATGATAATACTATTATAATTCCGTTACTTAATGGAATTAAGGCGCATGACATTATAAAAGAAAAATATAGTAACAATAAGGTGCTATATGGCGTAATTAATGTTGAAGCTAATAAGCTTAATAATGTTGCCAAGGTAAATAAAATATTAAAGCTTCAATTTGGTGAAGCTAAAAATACTTTTAAACCAGAATATTTAAAAGAATTAGAAGAAGTTCTTTTAGAATATAATGTCAATTATTTTATACCTGAGGATATGGTTAGAAGCATGTGGTCTAAATGGCTTTTAAATATGGGAATTAATCAATTATCAGCACTTTTTAATTATACTTATAAGCAAATGGCAGAGCCTAGTGTATTAGAGGTTATGTTTAATATATTTGATGAGGTAATGATTGTTGCTAAGGCGTATGGTGTAAATATTACAGATGATGACTTAAAGGCTACTAAGGATAGATGTATAAAGTTTTCATCTAATAAGGTTACCTCATTAACAGTAGATTTCTATAATAGAGATAAAAATGAGATTGATTCATTTGGTGGAATGTTAATAAAATTAGCAGAAAATAAGAATATTGATGTGCCTGTAAATAAAACAATTTATAGTCTTTTAAAGGGTTTAGAAAAAAATAAAATATAAAAAAAAGGAAATGGATGTTAGAAAGAGAACATCCATTTCGCTTTTGGGAGAGATTATTTTGAAAAGTTATTTTTTCTTTACAACTATATATTACACCTTATGAAAGCGTTTGTCAAACACAAAATTAACAAAAAAATAAAAAAATTTTCATTATTTAAAATATGTGATATAATATTTACGAATTAGAGGTGTAATATTATGGGTAGAAGAGAATATTTATTAGAGCTTAGACAAAATGGTAAGCTTAAGGGTATGAAGCCATGCTTTATAAGCTTAAAGCCTAACATTGGAAAGATATATACTAAGGGTACTGCTGATTTTATAATGAGCTATAAAAATGGAATTTTATATTTCCAAAGATTAAGCTTATTCTTTAAGTCATTAGTTCCGAAAGAGGATTTTGAGGTAAATGTTAGAAGATTTTATGAATATAAGGTTGATAAAAAGAACGCATTTATTACAAAACTTACTATGTATGATAAGGAAGGTTTTTTCATAGAAATATATTTCCAAACAGGAACTAAGGAAACTTATACAACTGAGGATAATATTTTTAGAATATTAAAGCATTTAGAGGAAACTACTAATCTAAGGAAGATTGGTGAGGAGAATGAATAAGCCACTTACTCAAGCTGAGAAGGATTTGATAAAAAAATTCGAGACTCCTAGGAAAAAAGGTCCTAAATTTGATAAGAATAAAAAGGACATGTATCTAGAACAAACAGATAGAAATTATAAGGATGGTGATAGAAATTGATTATCGCAGGTGAATATAACAAATTAAAGGTTGTAAGAAAATCAGATTTAGGATATATGCTTACAGATGGTAAGCAGGATGTTTTACTACATTTTGCCCAAGCTAATGGTACATATAATGAAAATGATGAATTAAATGTATTTATTTATACTGATAAGGCTAAAAGATTAACAGCTACAGAGCAAGAACCATTATGTACAATTAACAAGGGTGGTTTTGTTGAGGTTATTGATATTCTTCCATCAAGTGGTGTATTTGTTAATATTAATACACCTAAAGATGTTTTAATATCAAAGGATCATTTACCATTTAATGAAAATGAATGGCCACAGGTAGGAGATAAATTATATATTCATTTAAAGGAAAAGAAGCAGGTTTTAGTAGGTAAGCCATTAAATAGATTTGATATTATCGCATTACATAAAAATGTAAAATACGCTGAGCGTGAAATCGTTAGCGGATATGTATGTAGAATTTCAGAAAAGGGAATTGGAATTATAACTGTTGATGAAATGTATGTGTATGTACCTAAAACTCAGTTACGTGGTATTTATAGATTAGGTCAAGCTGTTAGTGTTACTATTACAAAGGCTATTGAAGATGAATATTATGGTACATTAAATGCTCAAAAGGAAGTATTAATGGATACTGATAAGGAAATTATCTTAAAGTATATGACTATAAATAATGGCGTTATGAAGCTTACTGCTAAATCTAGTGCTGAAGAGGTTGAGTCAATACTTAAGATGAGCAGAAAGGCATTTAAACGTGCTTATGGTGGATTATACAAGGAACAGCTTATTACCTTTGATGATGAAAAAACATATTTAGTGAAAAAATAAAAATTTGCATCCGTTTGGATGCTTTTTTTATTTTATAAGCTATATATCTACTGGGAAGTGATATTATGAATTTAAATTTAAAAAATCTTAAAAGTAAATTGTTAGTATTTTATAAGGAAACATTAAAATTTGATTTTGATGCAAGCATTCAAAACGATGTTCTTACTTTAGTTCACGAGGGTACTCGTTTAAATGGTATTAGCGACGATATCATAATTATAGCGTCTGTATATAAAGATGGTGCCTTAAATGTGCGTCTAGTGTTTGACTCATTAAAGGATAATATGAATGAGGGATTACAATTAATAAATGTTATTAATATGTCTAATCCATTCTTACGTGCATTTGTTAATGATAATGGCCTATTAGTATTTGATTATACTGCAATAAATGTTATCGATGATGAGCAGGTTATAGATAACATGCGTTTAGTTTTAGGTTATATTGCATCATTTGAGTTTATTGATTTGGTACGTCCTATTTGTAATATTACAAAAAGTATAACAAATTAATAAAATATACTGAAAAATTATAAATTAAGATGTATAATATAAATATATAAAATACGATAATAAAGGAGAATAAGAATATGGGATTAAATCTTAATGCAGTAAAACAATTAATTGATTCATTTTTCGATGAAAACGTAAAGCTTAACTACACTAGTGAAATTGAAGCTGGCGAATTTACACTTAAGTCTAGTGGAATTAAGCTAGGAGATCTAGATGATGACATTTTCTTACGTATTAATGTATTTGATAATGGTGCATTAAATATGCGATTTATTTTTGATTCATTAAGTAAGAATAGAACAGCAGGATTAGAATTAATTAATAAATTTAACATTGACTGTCCATGGCTAAAGGCTTTTATTGATGAGGGTAAAGGCTATTTAACAGTTGATTACACAGTAGTTAATAATATTGATGAGGACGCAGTAGTAGAAAATGTAGGATTTATTTTAGGCTATGTTGCTTCTGATTCATTTTTTGATAAGATTAGAACACTTTCTTACTTAACAACATCAGAATAGAAAATTAGGAGAATCGGTAGATTCTCCATATTTTTTGATAAAATTAAAAAAAATGAAAAAAGTACTTGCATAATAATAAATCGTGTGTTAAAATGAATAGGCATTGCGAAGTGGTCTGGTGGTGTAGTGGTTAACATGCTAGTCTGTCACACTGGAGATCGCGGGTTCAAGTCCCGTCCAGACCGCCACTTGTTTTGCACCCATAGATCAATTGGATAGATCGTTTGACTACGGATCAAAAGGTTAGGGGTTCGAATCCTCTTGGGTGCGCCATAACTTTTAATATATAAGGCTGCAAAGCCTTTTTTTTATTGATTAATATAGTTTTATTTCAAACTAAGATGTTGTATAATTATTCTATGTGTTTGGAGTGATAGTATGTTTAAATATATAAAGAAATATTGGTATTATGCAATATTAGCGCCGTTATTTATGTTAGGTGAGGTTTTTATGGATTTATTACAACCTCAGCTAATGGTAAGAATTATTGATGATGGTGTTTTAGGTATAAATAACAATAATGTTGGAGATTTAAATATAGTTATTAAAACAGGAGGATTAATGATTCTTACTGTTTTTATTGGAGCAGTTTGTGGTGTAATATGCGGTGTATTTACTAATCTGTTTACTCAAAATTTTGCTCACGATTTAAGAGTTGATTGTTTTAAAAGAGTAATGAATTTATCATTCGAACAAACTAATGAATTTTCTACAGGTTCTTTAGTTACAAGAATTACTAATGATATAACTCAGGTTCAAAATATGCTAGGCCAATTATTAAGAGGCTTCGTAAGAACCTTTGCGTTATTTGCTGGCGGTATTGTATGTATGCTGATGCTAGATTTAAGCTTTGGTGCTGTTATTGGCTGTACATTACCAATAGTAATTATATTTGTTGCGATATTTATAATTAGAGCCAAGCCTAAATTTAAAATTTTACAACAAAAGCTAGATAATGTTAATTCAATAATGCAGGAGAATGTAAGTGGAGCTAGAGTTGTAAAGGCATTTGTTAAGGAAAGTCATGAGGCAGAACGCTTTGATAATGCTAATAGTGAGCTTGTTGGTATACAAGCGTATGTTTTAAAGCTATTTAGCTTTATGAGTCCTATTTCTAATTTGATTTTAAATTTCACAATTGTTGCGATAATTTATATTGGTAATATTAATGTTTATAAGAATACAGGTGTTACAACAGGTAATATTATGGCAGCTATTACATATACATCTCAAATATTAAATGCAGTATTACGTATGGCTAACTTATTTCAAACTATATCTAGAGCACAGGCTTCATCTCAAAGAATTAAGCAGGTTTTAAATACTTTACCAGTAATTACGGATGGTAATTTTTCTGGTGATACAAAAATTAAGGGTAAGCTTGAGCTTAAGAATGTATCATTTGCTTATCCGGATAGTCCTAATGTATTAGTTTTAGAGGATTTAAATATTGTGATTAATCCTGGTGAAACAATAGGTATATTAGGTTCTACTGGCAGTGGTAAGTCGTCACTTGTTAATTTATTTCCAAGATTTTTCGATTGTACAAGCGGTGAGGTTTTAATTGATGATATTAATGTAAAGAATTATAAGGTTAAGGATTTAAGAGGTAAGATTTCTATAGCATTACAAAAAAGCGAATTATTCTCTACAACAATTTTTGAAAATATCACTTGGGGCATGGAGGATGCTTCACTTGAGGATGTTAAGAAGGCTGCGTATATTGCACAGGCAAGTGATTTTATAGAGGCTAAGGAGGATGGTTATTTCACTTTAGTTGCCGAAAAGGGTATGAGCCTAAGTGGTGGGCAAAAGCAAAGAATTAATATTGCAAGGTGTATTTTAAAAAATGCTGAGATATTAATATTTGATGATTCAACAAGTGCATTAGATTTAAAAACTGAAAGCCTACTTTACAATGGATTGAAGAAGGAATATAAGGATACTACTAAGATTATAATTGCTCAAAGAATTGCATCTGTTAAGGATGCTGATAGAATTATAGTTTTAGATAATGGTAGAATTGCTAATGTAGGATCTCATGATGAATTGATGAATGTTAGTGAAATTTATCAAGAAATCTATAATTCTCAATTGAAGGGTGGTGTTTCTTGTGAATAAGGAATGGATTACCTTAATAGAGGATTTAAAGAAGGAATATAAGAAGTATGGTAAGCTATCTAAGGAGTCAAGAATTAAGCTTGATGAGGCTAAAAAGGCCGCAATTGATGGTGGTTATATTACTAGTAGTCAATTAAATGAAATAGCTAAAATGAATGTTAAATTCAAAAAGGGAGATACAACTAATAAGGCTGCACCTTTAAATTTTGTTGGTAGAGGTCCGAGAAATTTTGGTGGAAGCGAGAAGGCTAAGAATAAGAAGGGAACTGCCTTTAGATTATTTAAATATTTAATTAATGAGATTAGCATTATTTCTATTTTATTTATTTCAATAGTAATTGTTGTTGTATGTCAGGTTTTAACGCCTAAGCTACAGTCTAGTGCGATTGATAGTATTAATGAGGGATTATTTGATAAGGTTCCTAGCATTTTATTAACAATGCTAGTATTATTTGTAGTGCTATCAATATTTAATTTAATACAAGGATTTTTAAGTGCAGTATTATCTCAAAGAATTGTAAAGAAAATGAGAAATGATTTATTTGTAAAAATTATAAATCTACCCATATCTTATTTTGATACACATTCTCATGGAGATATTATGAGCCGTATGACAAATGATGTTGATAATATATCTAATACATTAGCTCAATCATTGGGCTCATTATTTTCAGGTATTTTAATGATTATTGGTACAGTTATAATGATGTTTATGACATGCTGGCAGTTAGCAATATTATCATGTGTTATTGTAATATTAACTGTAATTACAACTAAAATTTTATCAAAGGCAATGAGAAGATTTTATAAGAAGCGTCAAATACTGTTAGGCAGACTAAACGGAACTGTTGAGGAAATGGTTGTAGGCCATAAAACAGTTAAGGCATTTTCAAGAGAAAACATTGCGATAGATGACTTTACACAGACATCATATGAGCTAAGTAAAACAAGCATTATTGCTGAAATATTAGGTGGCTCTATGGGGCCAATAATGAATTGTATAAATAATATTGGATTTGTTATTATTTCTTTATTTGGTGGATATTTTGCTGTAAAGGGGATTGTTTCAGTAGGTATTATTTCAGCATTTATTATTTATGCTAAGCAATTCTCAAGACCTATTAATGAAATTGCACAGCTATATGGAAATATTCAAACATCACTTGCCTCTGCAGAAAGAGTGTTTATTATTTTAGATGAAAATCTAGAGGATAAGAGTGGTAGTAATAATGCGGATAATATAAATGGATTAATTGAATTTAAGAATGTTGATTTTTCGTATGTTGCTGGAAAACAAATATTATTTGATTTTAATTTATTAGTTTCTAGTGGACAAAAGGTAGCTCTTGTGGGAGCTACAGGTAGCGGTAAAACAACAGTAGTTAATTTATTAATGAGATTTTATAATATTCAAAATGGTAGTATATCGATAGATGGTATTAATATATTAGATATTGATTCTAATGAATTAAGAAATAGTGTAGGAATAGTACTTCAGGATGCAGTTTTATTCCATGGCTCTATTAGAGATAACTTAAAGTATGCAGCTCCTAATATTAGTGATCAGGAAATGTATGAGGCAGCTAAGATATGCAATTGTGATTTATTCATTAATCAAATGAAAAATGGCTATGATACAATCCTAACTGAGGGTGGTAGTAATTTATCTCAAGGTCAAAGACAGCTATTAACTATTTGTAGAGCCTTCTTATCTAAGCCTAAAATTTTAATTTTAGATGAGGCTACATCTAGTGTTGATACAAGAACTGAAAAGCATATTCAGGATGCGATGGTTAGCTTAATGAAGGATAAGACGAGCTTAATAATTGCTCATAGATTATCTACTATTTTAGATGCTGATAAAATTGTTGTTATGGATGCAGGTAGAATTGTTGAAATTGGTAAGCACGATGAGCTTTTAAGCTATAAGGGTAAATATTACGAGCTTTATATGACACAATTTGCTGGTAATAAGTCATAATTTTATTTATAAAATTAAAATTATGTGTATAATATATATAAGGAGCTGGTAATATGTTTGATACTGCAATAATAGGCACAGGTCCTGCAGGGATTTCTGCAGCATTAACGCTTAAAAATTTAAATAAAAGCTTTATTTGGTTTGGTAATGCTGAGCTATCTAGTAAAATTGCTAGCGCCGAGCTTGTTAGTAATTATCCAGGGTTATCTAATATATCAGGATTAAAAATGAAGGAAGTATTTTTAGCTCAAATTAAGGAAGCTAATATAGAAATAACTCCAAAATCTGTTACTGGTATATATGATATGGGTGATTATTATGGTATTTTATGTAACCAAGATATGTATGAGGCTAAAACTATAATTCTAGCTACTGGAGTAGAGGCATTAAAGCCTGTTAAGGGTGAGCTTGATTTAGTTGGACAAGGCGTAAGCTACTGTGCAACATGTGATGGAATGCTTTATAATGGTAAGGAAATTGCTGTATTATGTACAGATAAGGAATATGAGTATGAAATTGATTTTTTAGCAAATCTTGCAGCTAAGGTGTATGTAATGCCTATTTATAAGAATTACAGTTTAAGTAATTCTAATGTTGAAGTAATTAAGGCTATGCCGTTAGAATTAAGTAAAAAGGACAATAAAATTGAAATTATTTATAAGAATAACAATATTATTGTAGATGGAATATTTATGTTGAAATCAGCCATTACACCATCAGTATTAATTAGTGGGATTGAGGTTAAAAATGGTCATATCATTATTGATAGACATTGTAAAACTAATCTTAGAGGTGTTTTTGCAGGTGGTGATTGTACAGGTAGACCTTATCAATATGCGAAGGCAGTTGGTGAAGGTAATATTTGTGCACATAGTGTTAATGAATTTTTAGCTTTAAAATAGGAGTAGCATATGTTAAGTGAAGTAAAATATAAAACGTATATTGAAATTTTAAAAGAAGAGCTTGTCCCAGCTATGGGATGTACAGAGCCTATTAGTATTGCTTATGCAGCAGCTACAGCTAAGAAAGCTTTAGGCTGTATGCCTTCTAAGGCTATTATCGGTGTAAGTGGTAATATTATTAAAAATGTTAAGAGTGTCACTGTACCTCATACTGGTGGTATGAGAGGTATAAAATCAGCATTTATTGCTGGTCTTGTAGCTGGTAATCCTGATAGTGAGCTTCAAGTTCTTGCGAATGTAAGTGAAGAACAAATTAAATGTATGCATGACCTAGCTAATAATATTGACATTGAGATTGAATGCCCTGATGATAGCCGTATCTTTGATGTTAGAATTTTATTATTTGCAGGAGAAAATACTTCGTTTGTTAGAATTGTTGATAAGCATACAAATATTGTTTTAATTAAGAAAAATGAGGATATTTTATTCTCTAAGGAGATTATGGCAATAAATAAAAAGGCTGATAGAAGCTTATTAAGCGTAGAGGATATAGTTGAATTTGCAAATAACCTTAATGTAGAGGATGTAAAGGAAACATTAGATAGACAAATTGAATATAATATGGCTATTGCTACTGAGGGTATTGAGTGTCCGTATGGTGCTAATGTAGGTAAGACTATTTTAAAATCATTCCCTGATAATGTTAAAATTAAAGCGAAGGCATATGCTGCTGCAGGAAGTGATGCTCGTATGAATGGCTGTGAAAAGCCTGTAATTATCAATTCTGGTAGTGGTAATCAAGGTATGACCACATCTATTCCCGTTATAGTTTATGCAAGAGAATATAACAAAACTAAAGAAGAGCTATACCGTGCATTATGTGTTTCTAACTTAATTACAATTCATTTAAAAACTGGAATTGGTACATTATCTGCATATTGCGGTGTAGTATCAGCTGGAGCTGGTGCTGGCTGTGGTATTGCTTATTTAATGGGTGGAGATTTTGATGTTATAGCTCATACACTAGTTAATGCACTTGCGATTGATTCAGGTATTATTTGTGATGGCGCAAAGGCATCATGTGCTGCAAAGATTGCTACTGCTGTAGAGGCAGGATTATTAGGACTTGATATGTACTATAATGGTAATCAATTCTATGCTGGTGATGGCATTGTTAAAAATGGTGTTGAAAATACTATAAAGAGTGTTTCTCGTCTTGCTAGCAAGGGTATGTTTGAAACAGATAGAGAAATCATCAAAATTATGATTGAATAATTGAAAAGCAGTGTAAGCTGCTTTTTCTTTTGGTTTAACTATAAGTTTATGCAAATAAATGCTCTTTTATGATAGATTATATATAAAATATATAATAAATTTCTTGAAGCTTGAAAAAATTATGTTATAATGTATTTTGGAGTGATAAGGTCACTTTTATAAATGCTTTATATAAGTATAATAGCTTTATATAAGTATAATAACAGGTGGTGCTCCAGCACCTGTCGATTCTTAAGTCGTTAAGTTTCGTTTCAAATGGAGTATTATATTTACTCCAATTGAAATAAATGCTAATGAAAATTAGTGGAGCAATTTTAATTGGTATAAAAATATCATAAAAATAAAAGGAGATTTTAAAATGAAAAAGACAAAGGTAGTATGTACAATTGGTCCTGCAAGTGAACAAAAGGATTGCTTAGAAAAATTAATTGGTACTGCAGGTATGAACGTTATGCGTATGAACTTCTCTCATGGTGACCATGAAGAACAAGGGTTCCGTATTAGAAACATCAAAGCTTTAAACGAAGAAATGGGATGGAACATCGCTATCGCATTAGACACTAAAGGACCAGAAATCCGTACTGGTTACTTAAAAGATGACAAACCAGTTGACTTAGTTGCTGGTAACATTA
>JAZQVB010000039.1:0-1064 GCA_045631605.1 Anaeroplasma sp. | reverse complement strand
CCCTTATTTTCCTTGAATGTTAATAATAATTCTTTATTTTGTATTATTTCTTTTTATTTATTTTTGATTTTAAAAATAATCATAAATTTGCCCTATTTTTTCGGCTTGCCAATAAGTAATAAAAGATATATATTATATTATAACATAATATTAACTATGATTAGTATAATTGCTAATGGATTTCAATTATTCATGAATTATATAGTGGCTATCATAGTTGCAATAGTCTTAGCGTTAGCTTTGAAATTGCCACTTCTTCCAGAAAAGCCAATTAGGTTTTCCTGGACTAAAAGTGCACTATTTCCAACTCCTGTGTTCGCTATAGGAATTCTAGCTATTTTTTATTCATTAAATGTGTTTTGGATTTATAATGGATTGTTAATTGCAATTGTAGTAGGATTATTTTCAGCTATTTTTGTCAAGTACCTATTTGATTATGTTTTCCCAAACCCTCAAGGAGGTAGCAAATAATGGATCTAATAATTGGCTTGATTTTAGCAACTATTATCTCTTGGCTTAATTTTGTTATAGTGGATACATTCCTTGGTCTTCCTGAAGCTCCAGGTGTTAAAGGGGCAGAGACTGTAGGATATTCCATTAAAAATAGGAAAGGGGATTTGGCAGGAGGATTCTTCCAAGGAAACATCCTATGTTCTCCAGATGCATCTGCAGGAACATTGATGGCTTCAATTGGAGTTTACATTCTTGGAATTCAAGGCGGTTTAATAGCTGCATTGCTTGTATACATTGGAAATAGGTTATGTGCAGATCCAGGTTATGCTGGAACAACAGGCGCTTTGACCATGACACTACTCATATTCATATTCTCATTCGTTGGAATCACCCCAGAGATGTTCATTTGTGGAATGGTAATTGCTATATTCACTATTCAAGGTATTCACCATCCTACAAGCTCAAGATTAATTGGAAAAATAGCAAAATCATTTGGCAGATATACTAAATATGAATAAATAATATTTGAATTAATATATGCTTTAATTAGAATTTGAATTAGATTTTAATTATAATTAGATTATAATTAGATTATAGTTAAGTTATAGTTA
>JAZQVB010000038.1:0-1245 GCA_045631605.1 Anaeroplasma sp. | reverse complement strand
GTTGTCAGTGAGTCTTGTCTTCCTAAGACCGCTTGGCCTCCGACTTCTTTAAGCATAGCTGTAAATATGGGGTATTAGATATTACAATTAATTTAAGTAAGCCTGAAAAGGATCCTAAGATGATTGCCTTAGCTAAAACATTACCATCTACAGGATATCCTAAATGCTTATTATGCTATGAAAATATGGGATTTGCAGGTAATTTAAATCATCCTGCAAGACAAAATCATAGAATTTTACCATTAAAGCTAGATGGTGAGGATTATTTTATTCAATATTCACCATATGTTTATTACAATGAGCATGCGATAATATTTAAAAAAGAGCATGTTTCTATGGCAATAAATAAACAAGCCTTCTCAAAATTATTAGATTTTGTTAGACAATATAATCATTACTTCATTGGTTCAAATGCTGACCTGCCAATTGTAGGTGGTTCCATTTTATCACATGACCATTTCCAAGGTGGTAATTATGTATTCCCAATGTTTGAGGCTAATACCTTAAAAACATATGTTGTTAATAAATATCCTAATATTAAGGTTGAATATATTAATTGGCCATTAGATACATTATGTCTTAAGGGAACAAATAAGGATGATATTGCATCCTTAGCTGATGATATATTACAAAAATGGATAAAATATAGTAGCCCATCTGTTCAATTAATTTCACATACTGATGGCGTAAGACATAATACTATTACACCAATTATGAGATATGTTGATGGAGAATATTATGCTTATCTAACATTAAGAAATAATAGAACTAATGATGAATATCCTGATGGTATTTATCATCCAAACAAATCATTACACCATATTAAGAAGGAAAATATTGGTTTAATAGAGGTTATGGGTCTTGCCGTATTACCTCAAAGATTAAAATCTGAAATGGATTTACTTAAAAAGGTATTATTAAAAGAAGAATCAAATTCATTATTAGATGCTGAGCCATTATTAAAGCATAAGAAATGGGTAGATGAGGAATTATCAAAATATCAATTTGATAAGGATAATATTACTGATATAATAAATGCTGAAATCGGAAATGTATTTATGCATGTTTTAGATGATTGTGGTGTATTTAAATTCGGTGATAAAATTGCAGAAATGGATAAATTCATTTTAAATATTAATGAATAATATTACTAAACCAAAGCAATATAGCTTTGGTTTTATAAATTTATAGTGATATTTTATTTGTATTAATATATAATAAAATCAAATGGAGGGGTTAAAATGG
>JAZQVB010000037.1:0-2083 GCA_045631605.1 Anaeroplasma sp. | reverse complement strand
CGACTTCTCTTATGTCACTAGCACCTATATTTAAATAATCATTAAACTCATCATTTTCCTCAGTTTCTAGCAGCATAATTTTAGAAACTACTCTAAGTATCCAATTAAACATAGTTTCATGAGCATATCCATAAAAAGCATCATTTAATAGGTATGCCCTACGTTTATTATGGTTATATAGAATTTTATCATAATAATTCCACTTTGCTTCGCTCTCAAGATAATGATATTCACATACCTCTATTGGTGAAATATCTAAAACCTCTAATACATAATTAATAACATTTTCTAATAATTTAAATTTTTCTTCTAATGTTATATTTTTATTCTCATTATAATTTAAATATTTATTCCATTTTTCAAAATATTTACCCTTAGCACAAAAAAGTGCCATAACAATCATATTAAAGAAATCTCCTTCATCGCTATCTTCTGACGAATAATATCCCATAATTTCTTCTTGCAGACTATCATAATTATTTTTGTTATATCCATTAAATACTACAATAGGAAGAAAATCATCCCTCTTTTCTTCAAAATAATTATAAATTTTCTCAAAGCTAATTTTCTTATCTAATAATATTGCTAGCTCTAATATCTTTGATTCAGGAAATTGTCCATTTTCTATTAATTTTTCAATAGTAGTATATTCTGTCCAACCATTTTTACAGCTATATTTCATATTAACCTCCACATATTCTAATCAAGCATGCCCCAATATCTAGAGTGCTTAACACCTAATTCTTTTTCTAAATCTATCCAAAATCTTTGTTGTACTTTCCCATTATTATCTAGGAATTCATTTTCAAGTATTCCACCATTTCTAATTATTGATTTGGCAGAACCAATATTATCTTTATCACATACCATTAATACTTTATAAATTCCTAGTCTCTTACACTCAAGTAACGCTAATCGAATCATTTCTGTAGCATATCCTTTTCTTCGCTCAGATGGTCTAATTCCATCTCCAATATGCCCTGCATATTGTAAAAGATAATCATTTAATGAATGTCTAATATTTACAGCACCTAGTAATCTATTTCTATCTGCATCTAGTAAAAAAAATACTGAATCAGGAACTCTTCCATCCTTAGCTTCTTTTAATTCTAGGTTTTCTAAATAATAATCAAAGTCATGGTAATCATTTTTAAATATAGCCCAAGGCGAATGATTTGTATGGTTAATCTCTTGATCTATCTTCCATTCATCAATCATTTCAGCTAATTGATTATAATATTCTTTTGTTAATTTAATTAATTTTACATTCATATAAATATCATCTCACCTATATTATAATATAATTTAAAAATAATTATCACTAGAATTTTGTAATATAAATAGATATTATTAGCTTATTATATATTTCTAATCTCTACTTTAATTATAGCATTTTAAATTGAAATTTGCTATAATATCTATGAATAGGAGCTGGTAATTATGAGATTACTTTATATTCAACCTAATATCAATCATTCCCGTAGGCTATAAAAGCTTACGGGATTTTTTATTTTTAGAAAAGGACGGTAAAATACAATGAACAATAATGATGAAATTAAAAAGATTGAGAAAAATTATGAGCTTATTAAATTTGAAGATGGAGATTTCAGCTTAGATGTTAATGTAAGCCCTGTAGAGGAAACTGTATGGCTTACACAAGCTCAAATAGCTGAATTATACGAGGTAGATAGGACTAGAATTACAAGACATATTAATAATATCTTGAAGGATGACGAATTAGATTTTCAAAGCAATGTGCGTAAAACGCACTTTCCTAATTCAGATAAATTAGTATATATTTATAACCTTGATATGATTTTAGCTGTTGGATATAGAGTCAATTCAAAGCGTGGTATTATGTTTAGACGATGGGCTAATTCTATTTTGAAGCAATATCTATTAAAGGGCTATGTTATTAATGAAAACAGGTGCTTAGCTCATTCAGATAATTTAGTTCAAATGAATAATGCTATTACTAATATTAATGATAGATTAACTAACCTAGAATATGAATTTAATAAAATCACATCTACTGATATATTTAAAGATAAGATATTTTATAATGGAGAGCTATTTGAAGGGT
>JAZQVB010000036.1:0-6301 GCA_045631605.1 Anaeroplasma sp. | reverse complement strand
AATATAATGTAACCATCAACTATTATTTTAATTTTAAATTTAACCAATCAATTGATTGATAAATCCACTTACCTATATATGGATTTATTTTTTCCTTGTTTCCATCAGCTGATTTACTATTACATACACTTAAGCCATGACCACCCATAGGATACATATGATATTCTACATTACAGCCAGCTTTTTTATATGCTTCTATTAATAATAATGAGTTCATAACATCAACAGATTCATCCGTAAATGTTCCCCATAAGAATAAATCAGGAGCATCACTAGTAACCTGAGTTTCCATTGATAGATATTGCATTAATTCCTTATTATTATATCCTTCATGTAATAAATTATTAAATGAGCCCTTATGAGAATATAATTCATTTGATGTAACAACAGGATAGCCTAGCATAATTAAATCAGGCTTAATACCATAATTTTCATGATGTAGAGTAACCTCTAATACATTATGTCCTCCAGCCGAGAATCCTAATGCAATAATTTTACCTACTCTTGAATCCTTTTTAATTTCTTTTATTGCTTCAGCTAAATATTTAGCTGGAGCTGGATATACCTCATCCTTTGTTTCACGATAATTAACCACTACAACATGGAATCCTGCAGCATTATATATTTCAGCAACAGGCTCTGATTCTCTTGGTGATGTATATAAATATCCTCCACCAGGAGCAATAACTATTGTAGGTCTAGTTTCATCATCTATATAGTATTCTTTATAATAATTTATTGTGTTAAGTATATATTTTGTTTCCATATTTGTTCTAATCACTTCTAAATATTGATTAATTTCATTAACCTTTTGAGTTCTAACTGTATCATCATTAATTTTAGTTAGAATTTTAGATAAATAATTTATTTTATCTTTATAAAAGTCAATAAATTCTTTAGGCTTTTTATTAAGTAATATAGGACCAAATTTAACCTCGAAATCAGTGTATTCTTTATTTCCAGGCATCGCAACTATTATTTCATAATATTTGTTTTGATCAACAATTGCGTATTCATCCTCAATATAAAAATTATTATTTACTAAAAATTCCCTTACTTCATCAGAATCACAATTTGGTTCTAAAATAAGCTTTTTTCCTTCTATTTTATTAGTTCCCATAGTAAGTATTTGTGATATTAATTTACCACCCATACCAGCTATGACTGCAGTATCAAAGTCTGATTCAATGCTTTCAAAGCCATTAGATAATATTATTTCAACATTATCTATTAAACCAGCCTCTGTAATTTTTTCTCTTGCCATAGATAAAGGGCCAGCAGCTATATCTGCCGCTATGCCCTTCTTTACATTGTATTTTTTTATTGCATTTATTGTTACGTAGGCATGATCACAGCCAACATCACATAAGACGTTACTATCTTTAGCAAGATATGCAAGCATTTCAAGTCTATTCATTAATGCTTAATCATGAAATCCTTTAATTTTCTACTTCTAGAAGGATGTTTTAATTTTCTTAAAGCCTTTGCCTCAATTTGGCGAATACGCTCACGTGTTACGTTAAATTCGCGTCCAACCTCTTCAAGTGTTCTTTGTCTACCATCGATTAAACCAAAGCGTAATCTTAATACTCTTTCCTCACGCTCAGTTAATGTAGCTAATACTGAATCTAATTCCTCACGTAGCTTCATTTTTGCAGTATATTCATATGGGTCTAATGCGTTAGGATCTGAAATGAAATCACCTAATGATGAATCCTCCTCTTCACCTACTGGAGATTCTAATGAAATAGGCTCTTGTGCAATTCTTTGAATTTGTTGAACCTTTTCAACAGAGATTTCCATACGTGCTGCAACCTCCTCTGGAAGTGGCTCACGAGATAATTCTTGTACTAATTGACGTTGTACTCTTACAAGCTTATTAATAGTTTCAACCATATGAACTGGAATACGGATAGTTCTAGCTTGGTCAGCTACTGCACGAGTAATAGCTTGACGAATCCACCATGTAGCATATGTAGAGAATTTAAATCCTTTTTTGTGGTCGAATTTATCAACAGATTTAATTAAGCCCATGTTACCCTCTTGGATTAAATCTAAGAATTGTAAGCCTCTACTTAAATATCTCTTTGCGATAGAAACAACTAGACGTAGGTTAGCATTTACTAATCTATCCTTAGCTTCATCTGCTCTTTCAGCTAAATCCATTAATGCCTCATATTCCTCAATAGAAGTTGTATTTTGGTCATCCTCTTCAATTAAAGCTAATTTTTCTTTAGCCTCTCTACCTTCAACAACAAGCTCAGCTAATTCTGTTTCTTGTTCTAATGTTAATAGAGGAATCTTTCCTATTTCCTTTAGATACATTCTGATTGGATCATCAACCTTCAAAGAAGGAGGTAATTGGTCATATTTAGAAATATCTACATCTTCAACATCATTTAAATTAGGCTCAGCCTCAAGTAAATCATCATGATTTTCAATTGTAGGGATAATATCTATTTCTTCCTTTAATAATGCCTTTTCAATCGCATCATATTCCTCACTTAGCTCAGGATAATATTGTAATACATCCTTACTATGAACAAAGCCTTGATTCTTTTTTCCTAATTCAAGTAATTCCTTTAAAACTAATTCAAAATCCATCTTATTTCCTCCTAGCCTTTTCAAGCTCATTATATTCTCTTAAATATTCAAACTTTAATGTGATAAGCCTTAAAACATCATCCTTATTTTCCGGATTTTTAATTAGCTCATCAATTCTTTCCATTAATTTTTTATACTTAATTATCTTAAGTTGATTTAAGCATAAATTTCTATCCTCAACGCTATATACTGTCTTGTCCTTATTAGCCGCTTCTATAACGTCTATATAGTAATCAACCTTATCGCTATCATCCTGTAATAGCTCAATAAATTTCTTTTCCTCAAAAATTTCATTTTCGTTATAGTAGTCCATTAAAGAAAACCAAAGCGCTTGTGAATCCTGGCTCAAGCCCTCTAGCCTGTTATCCAATATTTTATTAATATAGATAGCCTCTTCCTTACTATTTATAGAATATATAAATAATCTAACCTCACAAATATGATTCCATCTAGTCTTTTTAATTTTGACTGGCTCATCTACTGGTGTATATCCATATTCAGGATAATCAACATCCATATAGCTTGTATCAATATTTGGAGTATATGTTTTATTATTTTTACAATAATTATTAAAATCTATTTTTATCGCATCTAGTGACATCCTTAGATTCATTGCTAAATTATTCAAATAAAATTCTAAATCAGTCGCGCTTAAGCCTGTATTAAGAAGCTCAAACACCTCAATTTTAATTTCATCACATACTATTTGACTATTCAAATCCTTATTTATAAATGCTACATCAAATAGATATTTAGTTGAATCTATTAAATTGTCATTAAAATAATTATAGTATGACTCTGGACCATATTTTAATACAAATTCATCAGGGTCCATTCCATTTGGTAATAATACAAGCTTTACATTAAAGCCTGCAGATTTAAATATTGATATTGCCTTTTTAGAAGCATTTATACCCGCCTTATCACCATCATAGCAAATAACCGCATTATTTGTATATTTTCTCAAAATCTTAGCTTGTTGGGCTGTCAGTGCAGTACCCATTGTACAAATTGCTTCCTTAAGTCCACTTCTATATGATGCAATAACATCCATTTGTCCTTCATATAAAATAACTCTTTTCTTTCGAAGCATTTCGCCCTTAGCTAAATGAAGATTATATAATATGTCACCTTTTTTAAATAAAAGTGTATCTCTAGTGTTAATATATTTAGATTCATCCTTTGATTTAAATATTCTAGCACTATATCCTATAGGATTAGCATTTTCATCATAAATTGGAAACATAATTCTATTATAGAATAAATCAAAGTATCCAACCTTACTTTTATCAACTAAGCCTACATCACTCATGTCTAATTCAAAGTACCCGCTTTCCTTAAGCACCTTATAAAGCGTATTCCCCTTATCAGGTGATAAGCCTATATTAAACACTTTTATTATTTCATCATCTATACCTCTTTTATACAAATATTCATAGGCTAATTTTCCATCAACTGTATTTTCTAAATACTTTTGATAAAAGCTTATCGATGTTTGCATAATTTTATGATATTTAGCTAATGCTTGTGAAACATTGTCTACATAATTATTTTCGATTTTTATACCCGTCATTTTAGATAATTTCTCTATGGCGTTATAATAATCAATTCCTTCTATTTCCATTAGGAATTTTACTGGATTACCTCCACCCTTGCATCCGAAGCAATGTGCAAGCTTTTTTTCAGGTGATACAACAAATGAAGGAGTATCCTCATGATGAAATGGGCAAAGGCCTTTATAATTCTTTCCGCTTTTTTCAAGTCTAACATATTTAGAAACTAAATCGACTATATCGACTGCTTCTATAATACGATCAATTTCCTGTTTTGTTGCCAAAAGCCATTACCCCTTTCTTAAAATTATAATTTAATTTTATTTTCGATATATTTAATTGCTTCCTCAATAGATAATGTAATTTGCTCCATTGTATCTCTATCTCTGATAGTTACAGTATTATTATTAACTGTTTCATCATCTACACAAATACAATATGGTGTACCAATTGCATCTTGACGACGATATCTCTTACCGATATTAGCACTTTCATCATATACACATGAGAAATACTTAACCATTTCATCCATAACCTCATTAGCCTTTTCAGCATGGTTCTTCTTAATAAGAGGTAATACAGCAACCTTATATGGTGCTAAAGCTGGATGTAATCTTAATACTGTTCTTGAATCAGTTTTACCATCACGCTCAGTAACTTCAACATCATATGCACTGAATAATACAGAAAGTAGCATACGCTCAACACCTACAGATGGTTCAACAACATATGGAATATATTTTTGATTTGTTTCAGGATCTAAATATTCCATATTAGATTTTGAATGATTTTGATGAGCTGTAAGGTCATAGCTTGTACGGCTTGCGATACCCCATAATTCACCAAATCCCCAAGGGAATTCAAACTCAATATCTGTTGTAGCATTTGAATAGAATGATAGCTCCTCTGGATCATGGTCTCTAAATCTTAATTTATCACCATCTACACCAATAGACTTTAAAAAGTCCATACAGAAGCCTCTCCAATGGTTAAACCAATCAATTTCTGTACCTGGCTTACAGAAGAATTCTAACTCCATTTGCTCAAATTCTCTAGTACGGAAAATGAAGTTACCTGGAGTAATTTCATTTCTAAAGCTCTTACCAATTTGACCTACACCAAATGGTAGCTTTCTTCTTGTTGTTCTTTGAATATTCTTGAAGTTAACAAAAATACCTTGTGCTGTTTCAGGTCTTAAATAAACCTCATTCTTAGCTTCCTCAATTACACCTTGATGTGTCTTAAACATAAGATTAAATTTACGAATATCAGTATAATCTAATGCACCACAGGTTGGACATACTACATTGTTGTCGATAAGGTATTTAGTTAAATCCTCATTTGACATACCATCACCAGTAATTGCACCATTTGAATGATCCTCAACTAGCTTATCTGCTCTAAAGCGTGCATGACACTTTTTACAGTCAACTAGTGGATCTGAGAATGATGCGATATGACCTGATGCAACCCATACCTCTTTGTTCATTAAAATTGCAGAATCTAATCCTACATTGTATTTATTTTGCTTAACAAACTTGTTCCACCAAGCTTGCTTAATGTTATTTTTTAATTCTACTCCTAAAGGTCCGTAATCCCATGAATTGGCAAGACCTCCATAGATTTCACTACCTTGGAAAACAAATCCTTGTTCCTTTAAATAGCCTACTAATTCTTCTAATGTTATCTTTTGCATATAATCCTCCATAAACACTAATTCCATTTTAATATTATAATCCAAAAACGTCTATAAGTCAAATAAATGCCACTTTTTTTAGTGGATTTTGTAGCATTTTTCACTTTCAAATCATATAATACAATGGTGATACTATGTCTAATCTATTTGATATTATAAAAGATAACATAAAAACAATTTTAATAACAATTTTAGTGTATCAGCTAATACTCACAATATTCTTTTTTTCAGTAGAAAATTTAGTATTACTTGCAATTTTCATTACTATTGTAGCTGGTATTTCTTTATTTTCAACCTATAAGGATGATATTAAATCAATATTCAAAAAATAATGCTCAGCATAAGCTAAGCATTAATAATATTTAGTTATTTTAAATAACCCTTGTATTCCTTCATAATTTTAGATAGCTTATTAGTCATCTCTATATATTTTGCCACACTATTATAT
>JAZQVB010000035.1:0-7070 GCA_045631605.1 Anaeroplasma sp. | reverse complement strand
GAGTTGTCAGTGAGTCTTGTCTTCCTACGCTTGGCCTCCGACTTTGTTCAAGAATTTGATAATCATAAGGTTGAAGTTTATTTAATGGATAGCTTTTCAGGAGTGAAAGAGGAATTTGTTCTTGGTAAAGGACAATTTGCTGTATGGTCATCAATTGACGGTGAAAATTATAGATTATTTTTAGAGAATGGCTATTATGAAAAGGTTGGTGGGCTTTATACGCTACCAATTAATAAGATTTGGATTGAGTTCTGGGACACTACTGATGAAATCTCTAGAAAGTTCTCGAAGAAGTTTATTTATCCAATGCTTATTGTAGCCGTTTTATCGTGTATTCTATCATTTTTCTTCTCATCACTTATGGGTGAGGCTGGTTCTTATGTATTAATGGCTATTTTAGCTTTAATGTTTGTTGCAATTCTTGCTGTTAATTCAAAAACTAAAAAGTCTATTATGCAAGAGAATATGAATAGTAGAAATAAAATTATCGAGCTATTAGGCGAAAAGGAATTCTATGCTTTAATTGATGCTCAAAAGGAATATATGGATGTTTATTTTGATAATTTATATCCAGCTGATGAAGAAAATCTAGATGAAGAAGCATTAGATGATGAAAATTTAGATGCTGAAGTAGTTGATAGCGAAGAGGAAGAGCTTGAAAACGAAAAGAAGCAATTAGAAGAATCAAAAGAAGATAACGAATAATAGAAGTTGAGGGAAAATATGAAGACAATGGATCAATTATGTATTAACGCACTAAGAGTAACAGGTGCAGAATTAATTACTAAGGCTAACAGTGGTCACCCTGGTATAGTTTTAGGTGCTGCACCTATCGCACATACTTTATTTACACGTCATATTAATATCAATCCATCTGATGATAAGTGGTTTGATAGAGATAAATTTATTTTATCTGCAGGTCATGGTTCGACTTTACTTTATATGATTTTAAGTCTAGCTGGTTATTTAACAATGGATGATTTAAAAACATTAAGACAAAAGGGAAGTATTGTACCAGGACATCCTGAAAATGGTCATACTCCAGGTGTTGAGGTTACAACTGGACCTTTAGGACAAGGTATTGCTATGAGTGTTGGTATGGCTATTTCTGAGGAATATTTATCAGCTAAGTTTAATAAGAATAATTTTAATGTTATTGATCACTTTACATATGTATTATGTGGTGATGGTGATTTACAAGAGGGTGTTGCTATGGAGGCAATGTCACTTGCAGGTCATTTAGGCTTAGGTAAGCTTATTGTTTTATATGATTCAAATGATATTCAATTAGATGGTGAGGTTTCAGTAGTTAATTCTGAAATTACTAAGCTTAAGGTTGAATCAATGGGTTGGGAATACCTACGTGTAGAGGATGGTACTGATTGTGATGCAATCGATGCTGCTATTTCTCAAGCTAAGCTAAGCACAACAAAGCCAACCTTAATTGAAATTAAGACAATTATCGGTTATGGTGCTCCTAATAGTGGTGAATCTTCAATTCATGGTAAGCCAATGAGCAAGGATGATATCGTATCTTTAAGAAAATTCTTAAATTATGATTTTAAGGAATTTGATTTCCCTGATACAGTTAAGGATTTCTACAAGGTTAATTTAGTAGAAAGAGGATATAATGCATGCTCTAATTGGAATAAGATGCTAGAGGAATATGCTCTTAACTATAAGGATGAATATGCAGAGCTTTGCAAATTTATGTATGATGATGTTAAGGTTGATAATTATGACAGCATGCCTACATATGCTGCAGGATCAAGCGAATCAACTCGTAAGGTTATGGGTAATATGATTGATTGGTTATCTTCAAAATTACCTAACATTATTGGTGGCTCTGCAGACCTAACTGCATCAACAATGGTTAAGGGTGCTGATGGTATTTTCGGTCCTGCCAATCCATTAGGAAGAAATATTAAGTTTGGTGTAAGAGAGCATGCGATGGCTGCAATTACTAATGGTATTACAATGCATGGTGGTTTAAGAGGCTTCTGTGCTGGATTCTTTGTATTCAGTGATTATTTAAAGCCAGCTGTAAGATTAGCAGCGATTATGAAGTGTCCTTCATTATTCTTCTTCTCACATGATACTGTATGTGTTGGTGAGGATGGTCCTACACATCAGCCTGTTGAGCATTTAACTATGTTCCGTTCAGTTCCAAACTGTAATGTATATAGACCAGCAGATGCAAACGAAATGACAGCTGCATTACTTCAATCATTCGAAAATAATACTTATCCAACAGTAATTGTTTCATCTCGTCAAAATCTTACTAATTTAGAATGTACAAATGCTGAAGGAGTAAGAAAGGGTGCTTATGTTGCTTATGAGGCTCCTAAGAAGGCTAAGTATGTTATCGTTACTTGTGGCTCTGAATTAGATTTATCTATTAATGTTGCTAAGAAGCTAGAAGAGGAAAAAATTTATGTTAACGTAGTTTCTATGCCTTCTATGTTCTTGTTTGAACAGCAATCAGAGGAATATAAGGAAAAGGTATTACCATCTAATTTAAAGAAGATGGCTATCGAAATGGGTTCTACAATGCCATGGTATAAGTATGCTTCAGTTGTATATGGAATTGATGAGTTTGGTGCATCAATGCCATTAAAGCATATCCATGAAACATATGGATTTACAGTTGATAATCTTGTAGAGGTATTCAAGAAGAGCTTTAAAATATAAAATAAATTAAGATTGTCTTAAAAAAGAGACAATCTTTTTTGATTAAATTATTGTGTTTGTAAAAAGTGCTGTATTTTGGTATAATAATAGTGTGTTTTTTACATAAAATGTAAATTTGCGAGGATAAAAATATGGAAAAAATGGTAAATAGCTTTAAACAATATGTATCAGATGTATTTTCAGTTGATTCTCCATCTGGATATTATTGTGAAATAAATAAATATTTAGTTAATAAGATAGAATCATTAGGATATAATAATGTTCATATTACTAATAAGGGTAATGTTGAATTATTTATTGAGGGTGAAAACAAGGAAAAGAATATCGCAATTGCAGCTCACTCAGATACATTAGGCTTAATGGTTAGATCAATTAGTGGTGATGGTACATTAAGAGTAACTACTATTGGTGGACCATTAATTCCGACATTAGATGGCGAATATTGTACTATTGTTACGAGAGATGGTAAGAGATATAGCGGTACTATTTTATCGACATCTCCTGCAGTTCATGTATTTAAGGATAGTGCTTCTAAGCCTAGAGATGCTGATAATATAATTGTTAGAATAGATGAAAAGGTAAAGTCTAGAGCCGATGTTGAAAAGCTAGGTATTTGTGCTGGTGATTATGTATGCTATGATACAAAGACTGTAATTACTGAATCAGGCTTTTTAAAATCAAGATTTATTGACGATAAGGCATCAGTATGTATGATTTTATCTGTATTAGAATATATGAAGGAAAATAACATTAAGCCTAAGTGTAATGTTTATTGTTATTTTACTAATTATGAGGAGGTTGGTCATGGAGCTGCCTCTATTAAGAATGTTGATGAATTCCTAGCTGTTGATATGGGCTGTGTAGGATTAGATTTAAATGGTAATGAGTATTCTGTAAGTATTTGTGCAAAGGACTCATCTGGACCATATAACTATGAATTAACTAATAGCCTTATTGATTTAGCTAAGAAGAATGATGTTAAATATGTTGTTGATATTTTCCCATTCTATGGCTCAGATGCCTCTGCGGCATTAAGAGCAGGTGTTGATTTTAAATCAGCATTAATTGGTACAGGCGTATGTGCTTCTCATGGTATGGAAAGAACACATATGGATGGAGTAGTAAATACTATGAAGCTATTACTACTATATTTAACTTGTTAGTAGGTGATTTTAATGTATGATGTTATTGTGGTAGGTGGAGGCCATGCTGGATGTGAGGCTGCATTAGCGGCTGCAAATATTGGTATGAAGGCCTTACTTGTTACAGGTAATTTAAATATGGTTGGCTCAATGCCTTGTAATCCTTCTATAGGTGGACCTGCAAAGGGTGTAGTCGTAAGAGAAATCGATGCCTTAGGTGGATACATGGGGAAGAATGCCGATATGTGTCAAATTCAAACTAAGATGCTAAATAGATCTAAGGGTCCTGCGGTATGGGCTTTAAGATTTCAAATTGATAAGCTTTTATATGTTCGTCAAATGCTGAAGCATTTAAAGGAAACAAAAAATTTAGATTTATTAGAATCTTATGTAGAGGATTTAATTATTGAAAATAAAGAGATTAAGGGTATAGTGCTTGAAAATGGTGAGAGGGTATTAGCTAAGACAGTAGTTTTAACAACTGGTACTTACCTAGATAGTAGAATTTTACAAGGTCATTCAACTAAGGAAGAGGGTCCTGACGAGCAAAAGACTAGTAAGGGCTTATCTCAGGCTTTAAGAAAAAATGGCTTTACTATTCAGCGTTTAAAAACTGGTACTCCGGCAAGAATTAAGGCTTCAACGATTGATTTTACTAAGACTAGTGTTGAAAATGGTGATGAGATTGTATGGCATTATAGCTTTGATAAGGGGTATGAATCTCTTACAAATGTCAGTGTTCCATGTTATTTAACATACACAAATGGCGAAATTCATAATCTAATTATTAATAATTTAGATAAATCAGCAATGTATGGTGGTATTGTTGAGGGTATTGGCCCTAGATATTGTCCATCAATTGAGGATAAAATTGTAAGATTTAAGGATAAGGAAAGACATCAAATTTTCTATGAGCCAGAATCATTAGAGCTTGATCAGCAATATATTCAAGGCTTCTCTACATCTATGCCAATAGAGGTTCAGGATAAAATGCTTAGATTATTACCTGGGTTAGAAAATTGTGAGGTTATTAAGTATGCATATGCGATTGAGTACGATGCGGTTGACCCGCTTGAAATTTGGCCTAGCTTAGAAACTAAAATAGTTTCAGGATTATTTACAGCAGGACAAATTAATGGTACCTCAGGATATGAGGAGGCAGCAGCTCAGGGATTAATTGCTGGTATTAATGCTTGTATGAAAATTCAAGGTAAGAATCCTTTAATTTTAGGTAGAGATGAGGCTTATATAGGTGTAATGATCGATGACCTTGTTACTAAGGGTACTCGTGAGCCATATAGATTATTAACATCTAGAGCAGAGCATAGATTATTATTAAGACACGATAATGCTGATATTCGTTTAAGAGAAAAGGGCTATGAGGTTGGACTTATTTCAGATGAGCAATATAATAATATATTAAATAAGAAGGAAAACATTAAGGCTGGTATTGAGGATTTTACTAAAATTAAAATTAAGGCTGTTATTTCGAATCCTATTTTAGAGGAATGTGGCTCAACTGTAACTAATGAAAGCCTAAGCCTAGCTAGCTTAATTAGAAGACCAGAGGTTGATTATAAGGCTATTATTAAAATGATGGAGCAATCTAATCTAGAAATTATTTATGATGAGGATGTTTTATCTCAAATTGAAATATATTATAAATATGAAGGCTATATTAAAAAAGCATTAGAGCATGCTAGAAAAATGAATGAATTAGATTCTAAGGCAATACCTGAGGGTATTGATTATGATGATGTTGATAATATTGCATTAGAGGCTAGAGAAAAATTCAAAAAGATTAGACCTAAAACAATTGGTCAGGCTTCTAGAATTAGTGGTGTTAACCCTTCGGATATTTCTGTATTAGTTGTTTATGTTGAAAAGCTTATGAGGAAGTGATTGTATGAATTTTGTTGAAGAATTAAATAAGATTAATATCGAACCAACAGAAGCTATGCTTAATCAATTCGAGATTTACTATAATAAGCTTGTTGAGGTTAATCAGTACATGAATTTAACAGCTATTACAGAGCGTGAAGAGGTATATAAAAAGCATTTTCTAGATTCATTATTTTTAATGCAAGCTATTGACCATAATAAGGAATATAGATTATGTGATGTTGGAAGTGGAGCAGGATTTCCTTCTATTCCTTTAGCTATTACTAATAAAAATTTAAATGTAGTAATTATTGATGCGTTAAATAAAAGAATCAAATTCTTAAATGATCTTATTTCTGATTTGAAGCTTGAAAATGCAGTAGCATATCATGAAAGAGCAGAGGATTATGTTAAAAAGGAAAGAGCTACATTTGATATTGTAACAGCTAGGGCTGTAGCTAAATTAAATATTTTAGCTGAATTATGCTTACCTCTTGTTAAAATGAATGGATTATTCATTGCTATGAAGGGGCAGGATGGCTTGCAGGAGCTTGATGAGGCTTCAAAGGCTATTTCTATTTTAGGTGGTAAGGTTGAAAAAATAATTGAGCTTGAATTACCTGAGGATGCAGGCCAAAGAGAAATAATCGTTATTAGAAAGGTAAAGGAAACTCCTGTAAAATATCCAAGAATATTTGCTAAAATAAAGGAGAAGCCATTATAATGTACGAATTAGATCAAATAGTTAAAACTAAAAAGAAGCATGTGTGTGGCTCTGATGAGTGGAAGGTTGTTAGGGTTGGCGCTGATATAAAGCTTGAGTGTGTAGGATGTAAAAGAGTTATTATGTTAGCATCCTATGAGTTGGATAAAAGAATAAAAAAATAAAATATTAGTAATAAGGGCATGATTTTAAGTGATTTATGCCCTTATATATATAATATAAGGTTAAAAGAAATAGTTATTTTTCTGCAAAAATAAAAAAATAAAAAAAATAAAAATTTGTGTTGACAATAAAAAAATATAGTGGTATACTAATGGAGCGCTGTGATAAAAAACAGCAAAAATAAAAAAGTGGTTGGGTAGCGAAGTGGCTAAACGCGGCAGACTGTAAATCTGCTCCCTCGGGTTCGGCGGTTCGAAACCGTCCCCAACCACCACTTGAATTTTTCACTTTAGATATTGACATGGATAAATAAAGTGATATAATAATTGAGGCTCAAGAAATTGAGTCGGAAAATTAAGTCTTTGAAAACTATATATGACGAACTAAGCGTAAGAATAAACAAGATAACAATTCTTTAAAAGAAGAATGAGCAAAAAAGATTAAAAACAAACAAAAAGATAAAATTTTTG
>JAZQVB010000034.1:0-1570 GCA_045631605.1 Anaeroplasma sp. | reverse complement strand
CCATGTAGTCACTAGTATCATATTTGAATGTTGTACTTTGGATTATTGGTAATTGTCTAGGTTCACCTTGCTTAGGTTCATAACCAGCATGTATACATAATGTTTCCTTTTTCATATAAATTAACTCCTTTATACAATATCATTGAAATTATATCATAATTTATTACAATTTTCTATAATTCTTATAGAATTATATTAAGGTAAAATTTGGAATTTTTCATTATTATAGTTAATTCTTTATTTATAGATTTTTAATCTGATATGTTATATAATATAAATGATATAGTACGGATGGTGATAAAATTGAAAAAAATAGATATTCACGCCCATTTAATTGGTAATATATGTGGAATTGGAAGTGAAGGAGAATTACGCCCTATTGGTGGAGGTAAGGCTCAATATGCCTCAGGAAAAACAATTCAGCTTATACCTGCAGAATATGGTGAGACAACACTAACTCCTGAAACATTAATATCTGTAATGAATAAAAACGATGTAGCTCATGCTATCTGCTTACAAGGAAATTATGCAGGCTTTCAAAATTTATATACATATGAAGGTATGAAAAAATATCCTAATCAAATTATAGGTGCAGCTACATATGATCCTTTTTTTAGAAATAAACATCTTGTAATAAAGAATTTATTTGATGATTTAGGATTTAAAATAATCAAAATGGAAGTATCTAATGGCTCTGGATTAATGGCTAATCATCCTACTGTTCATTTAAATGGTAAGGTAATGAATGAAGTTTATAAAATGGCTTTAGATAAAAAATTAATATTCTATATAGATATTGGTAGACCAGGTAATAACTGTTATCAGGTAGATGCGATTAGTAAGGTATGTAGAAAATATAAGGATATTACCTTTATTATTTGCCATCTTACTGCGCCTCAGCATCAACAAATGGATATATTAAAGGAGAATATGCAAAAATTAAATTTGCCAAATGTATATTTTGATATTGCAGCATTACCAAACAATACTAAACAACCATATCCATTTATTGAAGCACAGGAATATATCAAAGCTGCAATAGATATAATTGGTAATAATAAGATTATGTGGGGTAGTGATTTCCCTGCCGCTATGAATTATTGTAGCTATGAAGAAAGCTATAAATATATAGAGGAATCAGAGATTTTAACTACTGAAGAAAAGGAAAATATCTTATATAATACTGCTTATAAGGTATTTAAGGATTTATTATGAGAGGATTATATATTCATATTCCCTTTTGTAAAACGATCTGTAGCTATTGTGATTTCCCTAAATTAGTTTCTAAGCATGAGAATCATATTAAATATATTGATTTTTTAATCAATGAAATAGAAACAAAGAAGAATGAGCTTACTAATATAGATACAGTTTATATTGGTGGTGGAACACCAAATTCCATCGAATTAAAGCTTTTAGAAAAGCTATTTATATATATAAAGCCTTATTTAGATTCATCAATAGAAAATACTATAGAGCTAAATCCTGAGCTTGTTACTGATAATTTATGCTCATTATTATGTAAATATAATATTAATAGAGTAAGCTTAGGTGTTCAAACATTAAATGA
>JAZQVB010000033.1:0-2630 GCA_045631605.1 Anaeroplasma sp. | reverse complement strand
AATAATGATGAATTATTATTAGCTACAGGCTCATTACATTTTATATCTGATGTAAGAAAATGTTTTAAATAACAGATAAAAATCTGTTATTTTTTTTCTTTGACATACTATGCAAAACATAGTATAATGTATGTGTAATACTGCGTGATACATAGTATATAGAGGTGATAACATGAATATACAAATGAAAAAGGGTATTGTTGAGATATGTGTGCTATCAACATTAAGAAAAGAGCCTTCTTATGGATATAAAATTATTAATGATATTTCAGAAATTGTTTCTATTTCTGAATCAACATTATATCCAATATTACGAAGACTTGAGATTAATGGATGCTTAGAAACATATACACAGGAGTTTAATGGTAGAATCAGAAAATATTATAAAATTACTGATGAGGGATTAAACAAAATTAATGATTTTATTTCAGAATGGTCTAAGGTTGAAAAGGCCTTTAGATTTATTAAATCATGGGAGGAATGAAAATGAATAAGAGTGAATTTTTAGGTAAGCTAAATTTAGGCTTGAATAATTTAACTGATAGTGAGAAAAAGGATATTATAAGCTATTATGATGAATTAATAGAGGATATGATGGAAAGTAAAAATATAACTGATGAGGAAGCTATAGAAGAGCTTGGTAGTATTGAAAATATAATTTCTAAATTTTCAAAACAGGATGAGAAGATTGTATATGAGGAGGAATATGCAGGATCTAATAAAAAGGAGTTTGCTAAGAATATTATATTTATATTAGTTTTATGGGCAATATTATCAGCTATTATTGAATGCTATGGATTTACTATAAAGCTAGCTATAAGATTATATACAAATTGCTTTAACCAAATTTCTGATAGCTTAGGAAATGGTGTAGCCTTATTTGGTGGTGCAACAATATTAACAGGTGTGTTAATTGCTGTTATACCACCTATATATAGACTTGTTTGTATTGAAATTAAAAGTATAAGAAAGCTAATTATATCAATTAGAAGCTAGGTGAAATTATGAAATTAAAAGGATTAATATATACTGGTATATCCATTATTATGTTTGGTATAGTAATATTAGTGGTTGGCTTATTCGTTCCAAGCTTTTCACTAAAAAATATAAATTTTGGCTATTATGAGCTTATAGAATATAAATATAATTATGATGAAATTGATAATATAAGCATTGATTGTGAAGCGGATAACATTGAAATTCGTTATGCATATGAATATAAGGAAATTAAGCTCATTTGTAAGGATGGCGATAATATTTCATATGATGTTGTTTTAAATACAAATACATCGACATTAAGCATTGAACAAAATCTTAAGCCGGCTTTAAGGATTAATTTAGGCTATTCTATTAATGATGCCCTTATAATAGAGGTTCCAGCCCTTGTACAATTATCATACGATATATCATGTGAGGTTGGTGAGGTCGTAATTGATGGTGGTTATGTTAAAAATTGTAGTATTGAGATGTCAGTAGGTACATTAGATATTAATAATTCAAATATTTCTGATTTAGATATTAATATAGAGGTAGGAGAAATTAATACAAATGAACTGTTTTTAACAAATGGGAATATTGATTTGAGCTGTGGTAGCTGCATATTAAATATAAATCCTGTATTATTACTTGATGTAAAGGTTAGTGTTGGAACTATAAAAATGGATTTAGAGCTTGATGAGGAATATTACACTATTAATAATACGGGTAATGGATATATTAAGGTCAATGCTGAGGTTGAGCTTGGTAAGGTCAAATATATTTGGGATTAAACAGGTTTTTACCTGTTTTTTCTTTTCTCAAAAAATGGATAAAATATAATATTTTATATAGTTGAATTTGATTTTCTATCTAGTATGATTATCCTTGAATGGCTAATCATAAATGGTAAAATTACCTTGAGGTGTTGATATGAAAATGAAGTATATAGAAAATAATGATAGACCTAGAGAAAAGCTTATTTTAAATGGTGTTAATAGCCTTAGTAATGTTGAATTGATGGCTATAATGCTTGCAAGTGGTACAAAGGAGGAATCTGTATTAGATTTATCCTCAAGAATTATTAATGAATATGGATTTGATAGATTATTTAATATGTCCTATGCTGAATTAAAATCAATAAAAGGAATTAAGGAGGCTAAGGCAACAAGGCTAATGGCATTATTTGAAATTGCAAGAAGAATAATGAAAAATAAAAAGGATAAATTTCAGCTTGATGATTCTAAAGCAGCTTATGAATATTTAAAAAATGAATTTCAGTTTTTAGAAAGTGAAATAGTAGTTCTAGTATTAGTAAATTCCCAATGTGAGGTAATTAAGGTGAAAAAATATAATTCAGATACATCATCAGCAGTTTTAATACCATTTCGAGATATTGTAAATGAGGCAATCAATTATAAGGCCTATGGTATATTTTTAGCCCATAATCATCCTAGTGGTAATGTAAATCCATCTAAGGCTGATATAGATGTTACTAAAAGAATGATTAACCTTTTAAGGGAGCTTTCAATTAATTTCTTTGATCATTTAATAATCTCAGGAGATACATATTTTTCTTTTTCAGATTCTAGAATATTATTAAAAATATAATCATAGCCTTAACTGGTGAGGCTATGAAATATTTAAAATATATA
>JAZQVB010000032.1:0-9323 GCA_045631605.1 Anaeroplasma sp. | reverse complement strand
TTATATAATGTTGGTTCTTCTATTAAGGATATCGGTAAAAAGATTAGTCAAATATCTAAGCTTGAATGTATAGATATTGATGTCTTATTAAGTAAATACATATAAATATAACAATATGAGGTAAAAGAAAATATCACAATTCCTATAGGCTTTACCACTAAAGAAATCATAACGAGTTACTATAAAACACAGAAAAGAAAAAAGCTAATTAATGGTACATAATATGACCAAAAATTAGCTTTTTAATATTATTTTCTAAATAAATTACCACGTATTTCTGTTAGCTTATCGTGAGCCTTTAAGCTTTCTAAGGCATCATCAAGACGTCTTCTTGCGTTTTGAGAAATTTTATCAATTCCTAAAATTTGAACAACGGCTCTATAGCTACCATCTATAGAAATACCATTATTTTTATTAACAACAGTCAAAATACCATCCTCTAGTTCCTCAAGAGATATTAATAATATATCTCTATCTGAATTCACTCTAAGCTTAATATCAGATACATGCTTATAATAGAAATCATCTAGCTTTAGGATATTTGATGGAATATTATCATCAACCATATCCTTAATTGCGGCAGTTGGCTTAGCCTTATCCATTATTGCAGCAACACGCTTATAGATTGTTTCTCTATGAACTGGTGCCTCAACATTAATAATTGAGCTTATTACATAGCCAATTCCATTTGATTTAAGATATTTCTTACCTAAATCAATATCGAATGCTACATAATTATCAAAGCTGAATTCAACAGAATCAATACTATCATCTATTCTTAAATATGAATGATCATTTTTATTAAGCTGAATTCTTTCAGATAAATCCTCACCTAATAGAGCTAATCTTAATCTTTCCTTTTCCTCTTCTACATCGTTAACCCAAGCTGTTGAATATAATTTAAAATATCTCCAGCCTAAGCGTTCAAGTAAAAGCTTTTCAAGCCTATATCTATCAGTTAGATTAGTTGAATAATTAGAACCACTATCAGTCATAATAGCTAATATAAATTCATTATCCTTCATAACAGCTAATTCAATTTTAAATGATGATGTTCCATATTGAGGATATACTGTATATCCCAGCTCCTCTACATATGTCTTTACATCATTAATAATACTATTATCTGGATTTTGATATTTCTTAGATGTTACAACATTTTCAGCAAACTCTAAGTATGAGCGTAATAATTGTACACCCTTAGCCTCAGTTTTTTCCTTAATATCATAATATTTAACTGATGCTACAACACTAACATTAAATTTAGCTCTTGTTATGGCAACATTTAATCTTCTTTCACCACCCGAATTGTTAAGCGGTCCAAATCTTTGATAGAATTTACCCTCTTCATTATATGCATAACAAATACTGAAGATTATTCTATCTCTTTCATCACCTTGAACTGTTTCAAGGTTCTTAACAAAGAAAGGCTCATCTAAATCATCATCAAAATATTTTTGATATTCTGGGTATTTTTTTAATCTCTTTTCAACTAAGCTTGAAATTAATTCAGCCTGAACATTTGAAAAGGCTACAACACCTAGAGATTCCTTATCTCCTCTTTCCTTGAAATGCTCAAATACCATATCACAAATCCTATTAGCCTCTATAGGATTAGTTCTGCTTGTTGCGTCATATCTACCCTCAGGTACATAATAGAAGTCAATTCCGAAGCCTGTTTCATGCTTCTTAGATTGAGGAATAGTAATTAATCCACCATCATAGAATGATCCATTACTAAATGTAATTAATTCCTCACTTCTACTTCTATAATGCCACTTTAGGCTTGTCATATCAAACATAGTAGATGCCTTATCTAAAATAGATTCTAAATCTAATTCAATATCCTCCTCAGCTTCCATGCTTGCATGGAAGAAATTAGTAGGAGGCATTTGCTTAGTATCACCAATAATAATACATTGCTTAGCTCTATAAATAGAACCTAACGCATCTGAGGCAAATATTTGTGATGCCTCATCAAATATTACACAGTCAAACATATTAAGCTCACTAGCTAAATATGTAGAAACTGAAAGTGGTGACATTAAGAATACTGGCTTAATATCTAATACAAGCTCAAATGTTTGTTCAAGCAGGGTTCTAATAGGCAATTGTCTACGTTGCTTATTATATTCTCTTGTTAATATTTTAAACTCTGATCCTTCAATTACAGACTCATTAGGTCTTTTTTGAGACATAGTAGAAATAATGAAATCTCTATTAATATTTAATATTCTTTCATCTAAATCTCTAAAGTCTCCAATAGAATCCTCTACATCTAAGCTATCAAATGAGTTTAAAATATTACTATTTTGAACATAATTATCCATTCTTTCCTTGATGAATGTCTTCTTATAGCTTAACGCTAACGCTATTATATCCTGACCACTATCAAGATAAGTATTTAAAAATTCACACGCATCAAATCTCTTAAGCTCCTCAATACATCTAATTGCCTGTGAATAGAATGTATAATATCTTCTATCCTCATTAACATTAACTAATCTAGTCAATATTTCCTCGATTGGGCGCTTATAAATATTATATCTTCTACCCTCAAATAATGTTCTATATAGCTTAAATAATATTTGCTTTTCAGCTTGTACTAGCTGACCATTTAAGCCTAATTGTGCATAAGCACGCTTAATTTCCAAATAATGCTGCTTACTTATTACATAATCATCAATACCATCTAATTGCTTTAAATCAAGTGCGATAGTTTTTAAATTAGAAATGCTTGTCTCACCAATAATATTATTAATATTGGCTTGTAATTCTCTTGCTACAGCTAAATTACGCTTAATAGTTAAAAGCTTAGGTAATTCCTCAATAATTTCCTCAGGCTTTGCCTTAGGTCTATATTTAAATATCTTATCATTTAATTCCTTAAGCTCCTTATTTCCAAACTTAAATAACCCCTTAGGAGTATTCATTGCGGCATTATAATCACCTATCATAGACTCTAAATCCTCTTTAAGGATATCTCTATCATAAATGTCAAATAAAGGAGTTGCTAAAGTTCTAGAAACACTTAAATATCTTTCAATTAAATCTAATACACGAATTCTTATCTTTTTATTTAAATATCCAGGCTCAAATGTTTTTAATCTGCATAATTTATCAACCATTCCTACAACAGGATACATATCATCAAGTGTTGATATATTCATTCCTGGAATAGTATTCATCTTTAACGCTAGCTCATAAAGCTTATTTACATGATTAATAGATACATCTAAATCTGGACCTAATTCATATAAAATATATGATTCATCAACATCATTTAAGCCATGAAGTGAGCTATCTCTATAATCATATCCTATATGCTTAGAATATCCTATATAGTCATTTAATAATTGAACAACATAGTTTAAATCATATATATTATATTTTTCAGCATTAACAAATACTGGTAATGTATCCATTTTAATACTTAGGTACATTGAATATAAATCTAATATACTCATTTCCATACCAGTAATTTTTTCAGATAATTCATTATCATAGTTAGCAAGCTTACTTACTAAGCTTTGATACTTAGCACTTAAAAATCTAGTTTTCAAGTCCATATCATATTTCGGTAATGTAGCTGTTCTATATAGGTTCTCAATAAATTCCTTTTTATTAGCCTTATTAGAGTGTAATTCAATCGCAAACTCTGATAATCTTACTCTTCTTAAATTTTCAAATACTACTCTTAAGGCTGATATCTTCTCAGATACGAATAAAATCTTTTTTCCTGCTCCTAAAAGTGAAGAAATCATATTGGTAATAGTTTGACTCTTTCCACTTCCTGGAGGACCTTGTAAGCAGAATGACTTACCATCAGCAGCCATTTGAATAGCTCCAAGCTGTGATGAATCGCAGTTTACTACAGGATATATAGGCTGCTTAGTTACTGTATCCTCTAATACAGTATCATCACCTAATAATATTCTTATATTTTTATTTTGAATTACTTCATTTTTATGTGTCATTAAATCATTGTACATATTCATCTTATAAAATGAATATATACCTAAGGCCATACTTTCCTCTAAATATGTCCCCTCTGGTAATATTTCTTTAATACGCTCAAAATATGTAGATAATGCTTCATCGTTATAATTAATTAATTCAACATTATATAAATTACTAAAATAATATTTTAATGTAGGATTTAATAAAATTTCATCCTCATATTGTCTAATCTTATAAAATCCCTCTTCATTCAATAATTCAACTGGGATTAAAATTAATGGGGCAACAAATTCCTCTTCCTCTTCAACATAGTGAATAAAACCAAATGAAGCATAAAGTGAATTCATACCCTTTTCAACAATAGATGTTCTAAAGTCCTTAGCTAAGGATTTTAATGCTTTATTTAATGGGTGTGATTTCTTATAGCATAGCAATTCCTTAGGCTGTAGATATTTTCTTGCAATCTCATATACTAATTCATATGAATATTGTAATGGATTATCTGTGTTATCATTAGGGTAATTTTCATTATGATATTCATTTAAAACAGGATCGATGTTAAAAATAGGGCAATCTCTATATGCCTTTAAATTTCTAAACATTTCCTCAATATTCTTATTTAAAATAGTTAAGGTTTTTAATCCTGTGTCCTTATAATTTAAAAGTCTATTACGCTTACCTAAATCTAATAGCTGATACGTAATATTAACTAGCTTATCTAGCATTTTATCACCCCATTATTTGAAAATTATACCACATTTTTTTAAATATAAAAAGAAAAATAATCCCAACAAAGATTATTTTTCTATTACTATTAATATTTCCTTACCATCAAAATCATTTTCAATAGAATACCTAATATTATTACTCTCTAAAGCATTTATTAGCTTTTCATATTCATTATATCCACCATCATGTTGGACATAGCATGCAACTAATAATAAGCCATCAAGTATAGAATATGCCTTTAATACAGCCATATCAGATGTATAATCCTGAGTTTTAATTCTTTTATTAGAGCCTGGTAAAAAGCCTAAATTAAATATAATTAAATTAGCATGACCATATTTATCTATATTATTAAAATCATCTAAATAAATAGATACATTTTCCCTATCCTTAAGCTTTTCTCTACTTCTTTTTATAGCTAATTCCTGAATATCTATACCTATTACCTTTTTATAATGCTCACATAAAAATAAAGTATCATATCCATTACCTAATGTGGCATCTATCGCTACATCACGCTTATTATTATTTAGCATTAGCTCATGTGTTCTTAAAACAAGCTTAGATTCAACCATAAAAAACTCCTAAAATAATAATTTTTCAATTCCTACATATAATAATGTATATACAAATTGCACAAAAATAGCACAAAAGCTGTGGTTTTGTACTGAATACCTTGACACACTAATTATAAATTAGTACAATTAAATTAGCAAGTACGGTATTATAATTAAATAATTAATACTTAAAATTAGAAAGGGGATTATTCTATGGATAAGGAATTAGAAAAGATTTTAAGTGACAAGAGATGCTACATCTTCGACCTAGACGGTACATTAGGCGATACCGAAAGATTACACTGGGTAGCACACAACCAAATTTTAAAGGCTCAATATGGTATCGAGGTTGACCGTGAGCACATTCTTTCATATTTAGGTAAGCCTGAAGAGGTTTTCCTTGAATTAATTGAAAAGGATTATAACATCAAAATCGAAAACAAACAAAAATATTCAAAAAAGAGAGCTAAGCTAGCAGTTAAGATCATTCTTAAAGAAAGTAAGCCATTCGAATTTATTAAAGAGGTTCTTCAAAACTGCGCTCTAGGAACAAGAATATTCTTGGTTTCGGCACAAAATAAGAGTGTTGCGTTAAAGATTATGAAAAAATGGGAGTTTACAAAATACTTTAACGAAACTAACTCATACTTCTGTGATAATGCACATCCTACTAAGGTAGATTTGTATCCTGAAATTATGAAGGCATTAAGAAATGCTAAGCCTCATGAGGTTGTATTCTTCGAGGATGTTAATAGATACCTAAAAATTGGTAAGGAATTAGGATATATCACAATTGGTATCGATAGTGGATTTGGTGAAAAAATCACTGAAGCTGACTATATAATTAACACAAAGGAATAATGATATTAAAGGACCATCAGGTCCTTTTTTTATAAAAAAAATAGGAGCTTTTCAACTCCTATAGCTTCCAAGAATCAAGAATAGAAAATCCTTCTTCCTTTATTTTATTTCTTATTTCTGTTGATGATATATCAACATTCATAAGTAGTTGTATATATTCAATATTCATATTATTGTCTATAGCACTACCTGGTCTTGTTACTACTATCAGCTTAGACAATTCTAAAATACGCTCATATCTTCTCCAGGTATTAATATAATTATAGCTATCACTACCTATAACAGTATAAATCTCATGACCATTATATTTTTCAAATACCTTTTCAACAGTATAAGCGTATCCCTCGTAATCAGGAATATTTCTTTCTATTTCAGATATTTCTATATCTAAATTATCAAATTGGTTATTTATAGAAATGGCCTTTTTACATTGAGCTATTCTTTCATCATAATTAAATAATAAATTATTTTTTTTATAATATTTAACATTTGTAGGAACAATTATAACCTTATCAATATTAAGCTTATTAAATAAATTTAATATAATATTTAAATGCCCCTTATGAATAGGATCAAATGTCCCACCAAATATAGCTATTTTCATATTATTCCTCAACTATATTACTAAATGCTGGTACATTTAAGATTCGTCTTTTAAATTCAGAAAATTTAATTTTATTTTCAATTAAATTAAATTTATCTCTTTTTACACCATTTCTTAAATAGTCATCAAGCTCATCATAAGAAAAACCAATATTATCCTCATCAGTTTTACCGCTCATACCATCTCCAGGAGCCTTATGAACTAAGTGAGAAGGCAAATCAAGTAAATCACCTATAGCAACAACCTCGCTCTTAGTTAATTTACATATAGGAGCGAAATCTCCTGCGAAATCACCATATAGCGTAGTATACCCAATCATAGCCTCACTAAAATTACCAGTGTTACAAATTCTAGTATTACCTACTAAAGCTCCTACACCATAAAGTGTAACCATTCTTAATCTTGAAGGAGTATTTGTTTTATATTGTGAATTAAATGTATATTCAATATTACTATCAGCTAATGATTTTCTAATCTCCTCAGTTAAAGGATTATATGCAGAGCCTATATTTATAATAGTATATGGCATATCTAAATGCTTAACTACCTCAAGTGAATCATTTATATCTGATTGCACATTATTAGGCATTAAAACACCTAATACCCTATCCTTACCTAAGGCCTCACATAAAAGTGCCGCACAAATAGTACTATCCTTACCACCTGAAATACCTAATACAGCCTTAGTGTTTTCATTACCATTTTTCGAAAACCAATCTCTTATCCATTCAATTAAATTTAGTTTTGTTTTTTCAATATTAACCTTCATAACACACCACTATTTATTAATAATCTTAATTTGACACATTTCCATCGCATTTAGCGCATTTAAATGGCTTTCAACTGTAACTCCTGCCGTAGCACTACCATCAACAATAACCTGACATTCAGGCATATAAGCTTTAATAAGCATAGCATTAGATATAACACAAATATCAGTACATACACCAACAAGCTCTATTTCTAAATTAGAGCTATTTTCATAATTATCACTAAGATACTCTGCTAAATCTACAGATCCAAATGATGGTTTATCAAATATCTTAGAACCTTCTAATAACGATAAAATATCATTATTAATTTCCCAGCCAAAGGTATCTTTGATACAATGAGGAACTGGCAAATTAATACCCTCCTGTGTATTTAAATAATCAGGATGATGTGTATCTCTTGTCGCAATTATAATATCATTATTTTTCTTATATTCCTTAATCTTTTCTATAACATTAGGAATAATTTTAATTCCTTCCTCATTTCTTAACGCACCAGTTAAAAAATCATTTTGCATATCTATAACAACTAATATTTTCATATATTACCCCTTATATTCTGGACTATTCTTATCATGCTCTAATCTCCATTTAATAGCACGAAGCAAATAATCAACATATTCCTTATCCATACAAATACCCTTACTTAAATCATCAGAGCACTTCGCAACAGGCTGACCATTAACCATTGTTAGTTTCATAACAATATTCAATGTTTTAGCCCCTGTATCATTTGTAATATTTGTACCTATACCAAATGCTACCTTTGCTCTTCCATTAAAATAATCATATAATTTAGTAGCCTTAGAAAAATCTAATGAATCCGAGAATAATAATGTCTTAGTTTTAGGATCAATTCCATGCTTCTTATAATGCTCAATTATCTTTTCGCCCCACAAAATAGGATCTCCACTATCGTGTCTTACACCTGAGAATACTGTTGAGTAATGATCATTAAAATCAAGCAGGCAGCTATCTGTACCAATTGTATCAGTTAAATATGTACCATTTTTAGTACCATATTCCTTAACCCAGCTTTCTAACGCAAATAAATTACTATAGGCAGGATTAAATTTATGCTGTCCTTGACCAATAGCCATAACAAATTCATGTGCCATTGTACCAACAGGCTTAACATTATATTTATAGGCTAAATAAACATTTGACGTACCTATAAATTTGTTATCCCCTGTGATATCACCATTCCTTTGTGCATCTGATAGCTTTTTAACAATTACATCCATTGTTTCATAAGAGAATCTTCTTCTTGTTCCAAATTCAGAGAATGTAGATAATCTATATTCTCCATTTTTTAAAGATTTTAATTTATTATCAATTCTTATCATTTGCTCATTCTTTAAATTATTATATTCATCATCATTATATGTATATCTATAATAAACCTCATTAACAATTGATAATACTGGTATTTCATAATATGTAGTTAAAAACCATGGCCCCTTAGTTTCAATATTAAGGCCACATTCAGAATCTCTATTAATAATGAAATGATCATAAATAGGATGATATACTGATAAGAAATCAACATAATTGCCCTTTAGAAAATCAAATCTTCTTAAATAATCTAATTCATCTGATTTAAATGATAAATTACAATAAGCCTTAATTTGCTCAGTTATTTCTTCAACCATTTCATCTGTAAAATATACATCTGTATTTCTACATTTAAATGTCCAGGTAACCTGAAAATTAGGATATTGATGCATAATAACCTGACCCATTGTAAATTTATAAAAATCTGTATCTAATAAGCTATTTATTATTTGTTTTATTTTCATACTATAACACCCCTTAAATAACTATATCATCTTATTATACCAC
>JAZQVB010000031.1:0-36110 GCA_045631605.1 Anaeroplasma sp. | reverse complement strand
TAGATATTAAATATAACCATCCTGATAGAAAAACTATAGCTATAAGTATAATTTTTATAATATCAGTAATAATTATAAAAAAGCTAAAGCTAATATTAAAAATAGAAAGAATCCAAATTGAGCCATTACAAATAACTGAAATTAAAGCTAAAATACCTATTACTAATAATAATCTATTATATTTTCGCATTATATCACCTAATGAAAGTATATGCTTTATATTATACTTTTATTATCTTTTTTCAATAACTCTCATTTTAGCACTATGTGCTCTATTATTGTATTCAAGCTCCTCTTCAGTTGGTACAACTGGCTTTCTTGTAATAAGCTTAAATGGAGCCTCCTCAGTTACGATAATAGGAAGTCCCTCAGGAATATCTAATGTAGTTCTTTCCTTAAATACTGTCTTACAAATTCTATCCTCAAGTGAATGGAATGTAATAACTACAGCTCTACCCTCAGGATTAAGCATATCTAATGCATCATTAATTGATACCTCAAATACTCTTAATTCATCATTAACTGCAATTCTTAGGGCTTGAAATGTTTGCTTAGCTGGATGTCCCTTTTGTCTTAATACCTTAGCTGGCAATGCCTTTTTAATAACATCAACAAGTTCAAATGTAGTATTAATAGGCTTTATCGCTCTTTCCTTTTCAATAGAACGAGCAATTTGCTTTGCAAATGATTCATCAGCATATCTATATAAAATTCTTACAATTTCCTCATAGCTCCATGAATTAACAATGATATGAGCAGTTAATTCCTGCTCTTGATTCATTCTCATATCAAGTGGAGCATCATAATTATAAGAAAACCCTCTTTCAGGTATATCAAATTGGAATGATGATACACCTAAATCATATAATACACCATCAATATGATCTACACCAATTTCATTAAGTGCCTTTTTAATATCAACAAAGTTAGACTTAACAAAGGTATAGTTACCACCAACAGCATCAAGTTTTTCCTTTGCTCTTGTAAATGCATAATTATCTTGGTCGAAGCAATATAAATGACCAGTTGTTAATCTTTTTAGTATTTCGCTTGAATGACCACCGCCACCGGTAGTACAGTCAACATATATACCATCTGGCTTAATATTTAAGCCATCAATAGCTTCATTTAATAAAACACTCTTATGAATATACATATCATCATCTCCTAATTTTAAAATTCGTCATAAATAGAAAATAGACACCCCAGGCGTCTATTTCTATCAGTAATATTTCGTTATTATTCTTCAGTCTTATCAGCCTTTGGAGCAACGATTTGCTTACCCTTGTAGCAACCACAGTTAGCACAAACTCTATGAGCTAATGTTAATTCACCACAGCTAGGACAAGTGATCATTCCTGGAACGCTTAAAGCTAAGTGAGAACGTCTCATTCTCTTCTTCATCTTAGATACTCTACGAAAAGGTACTGCCATCTTAAAACACCTCCTACAATAAATCCTTTAATGAAGCAAATGCTGGATTAATATATTCCTCATCTGAAGCTGAGCCATCATCAGTATCATCATCCTCAAAGTCTTCATTAGTAACTGACATAGGCTTATTAATAAGTACGTTAGTTAAAATTGCTTCCTTTGTGTCTAATGTGATACCATCAATTATGAATGCATCCTCAATTTCAGTATCAGTTGTAAATATTTCTTCAGCAGCTGTTTCTATAACATAAGGTATTTCCTTAAGGGATACTGAATCCTCCATGATTAATTCGATATGAATATCGAATATACATAAGAAGGTATCAACTCCTCTTTCCTTAATCACAGTATGAACCTTACATAAACCTGCAGAAATTATATCTTCAAATCCAGTAAGCTCATTAGATAAATCTAATTCCTCATCATACGAATAAGGCATAGAAAATTTCCTTAATTGAGCTAAAGTAAACTTCATCAAAATCACCTCAGCATTTCAATTATAAAGACTTATGTCAATAAAGTCAAGTTTTTTTTTATTTTTTTGTACTATTTATTATAAAAAATACATATAGAAAAAAAGATGTATTCCTATATAGAAAATACATCTTAAAAATCATAATTTTTACTCAAAATTTAGCTCAAAATCTACAAGACCCTCATAAAAATCATCCTCATGGCTTACAAGAATTACGCTACCAGGGAACGCATCAATTGCCTCCCACAATTCAGCCTTAGAGGCTACATCTAGATGATTTGTAGGCTCGTCAAATATTAAGATATTACTTTTCTTCATAGTCATTAAGGCTAATCTAACCTTAGTTTGCTGACCACCAGACAATGTATTCATAGGTTTAATTGCTAAATCACCCTTAATACCTACTGTAGCTAATATGCTTCTTAATTCACCATCAGTTTTTAAATGATAATAATATCTTAAATAGCCTATAGGTGTCACATCATTATCATATACTTCCTCTTGAGCAAAATAATTCAAATCTGCAGATGGATTCCATGTATATGCTCCACCCAGCTTAGGAATTAGGCCCATAATAGTTTTTAATATAGTAGATTTTCCTACTCCATTTCTACCTATAATGGCAATCTTTTGATTTTGCTTCATAAGAAAATCTAAATTAGATAATACAACCTTATCCTTATATCCTACAGTTAAATTAGATAGCTTTAATACCTCTTGACCAAGTCCCTTAGAGAATGGAAATTTAATTCTCATTGGCTCATGATTTTTAGGCTTTTCCATAACCTGAATACGCTCAAGCATTTTTCTTCTTGATTGAGCACGCTTAGTTGTTGTAGCACGAACAATATTCTTATTAATAAATTCTTGTGTTTTCTTAATATAGGCCTGTTGATTTTCATAGGCCTTTTTATATTGTTCTTCTCTTACTTCTCTTTCCTTAAGATACATTTCATAAGGCATATTATATCTAGTCATATTTTTATTGCTTAAGCAATATACTGTTTTACCAATTTGCTTTAAAAAGCCCTCATCATGTGATATTACAACAAATGACTTTTTAAAATCCTTTAGATAATTAGCTAACCATTCAATATGTGCAATATCTAAGAAGTTTGTAGGCTCATCCATTAAAAGAACATCGGGAGCCTCTAATAAAAGCTTAGCTAAATAAACCTTAGCTCTTTGCCCACCACTTAGCTTAGATAGCTCTGTATCAAGGCCATAATCGGCGATTCCTAGCCCATTTATCATATTACCCATAGTTGAATTCATTGCATAGAAATTAGCCTTTTCTAGCTCATCCTGGATGCTTTGAGCATATGATAAATATTTATCATATTCATATTCAGGGCATTCACAAAGCTTTTCATAATATGAATTCATTAGCTTTTCTTTTTCAATTAAAGGCTTAAATACCTCAGTAATATAATCATAGATGGTTATATTAGTTTTAACCTTTAAATGCTGATCTAAATAAGCATATGAAATATTATTCATCCAGCTAATAGAACCTGCATCAGGAATTAAATTTTTTGCTATTAAATTCATAAATGTAGATTTACCACAGCCGTTATCACCAACTAATACAATATGATCGCCTAGTAATATTCTAAATGATACCTCATTAAATAAATTTTGGTCAGTATATTTAAATTTTAAGCCCTCTACCTCAAGTAAAGCCATAAAATACCTCCAATTTAATTAAAGCCTAGCAAATGCTAGGCCTTATAATTAATTTAATTCTTCGTTATGCTTCTTAATTAATTGAATGAATTCCTCAACAGTAACAGTAGTTTGAGCTTGAGAGCCATGTCTACGATAAGTAACTGTGTTATTTTGAACCTCATTATCACCAATAACTAATGTATATGGAATCTTTTGAGTTTGTGCTTCTCTTATCTTATAGCCAAGCTTTTCATCTCTATAATCTGCTTCCTGACGAATAGAATTTTCAAGTAATAATTGTTGTAAATTCTTACAATATTCTGTATGGTAATTTAAATTTACAGGAATAACCTTAACTTGAATTGGTGATAACCATGTAGGGAATGCACCTGCGTAATGCTCAGTAATAATACCGATAAATCTTTCTAAAGAACCGAATAAAGCTCTATGAACCATTACTGGACGCTTCTTAGTACCATCCTCAGCAACATAAGTTAAGTCAAAGCGCTCTGGTAAGTTCATATCTAATTGAATTGTACCACATTGCCAAATACGATTCATTGAATCTCTTAGCTTGAAGTCAAGCTTAGGACCATAGAATGCACCATCACCAGGATTTAGCTTATAATCAAAACCAGCCTTATGACAAGCCTCAGCTAATGCCTTTTCAGCGATATCCCAAGTTCTAATTTCACCAATGAATTTATCCTCTGGTCTAGTAGATAATTCGATATGGAATTTTAAATTGAATACTGAATATACCTTCTTATATAAAGAAATGATATTAGCAATTTCGTCACAAATTTGATCCTCAGTCATAAAGATATGTGCATCATCTTGAGTAAATGTACGAACACGGAATAAGCCATTTAACGCACCAGAAGCCTCATGACGATGTACTAAACCTAATTCACCCATACGAAGTGGGAATTCACGATATGAATGAATTGAATTCTTATAAACTAGCATACCACCTGGACAGTTCATTGGCTTAATTGCAAATTCATTTTCATCAATTGAAGAGGTATACATATTTTCCTTATAGTTAAACCAGTGTCCTGAAGTTTCCCATAATTGTCTATTTAACATAATAGGTGTTTGAATAAATTGATATCCAGCCTTAGTATGAACATCAGTCCAGAAATTAACTAATGCATTCTTTAATAGCATACCCTTTGGTAACCAGAATGGGAATCCTGGACCAAAATCAGAAACCATAAATAACTCAAGTTCCTTACCTAATCTTCTATGATCTCTTTTCTTTCTTTCCTCAAGATTATTTAAATGAGTATCTAGCTCCTCTTGAGTAAACCAGCAAGTACCATAGATACGAGTTAGCATTTCATTATCAGAGTCACCTCTCCAATATGCACCTGCAACATTTAAAAGCTTAAAGAACTTTAATATACCAGTAGAGATTACATGTGGTCCACGACAAACATCTGCATAATCAGCTTGTTCATAAATACCAACCATATCATCCTCAATAGCGTCAATTAATTCACACTTGAATTCATCACCTTCAAATTTAGCCTTTGCATCAGCCTTAGAAAGCATATAATGATTAATTGCGATATTTTCCTTAACAATCTTCTTCATTTCAGCTTCAATCTTAGGTAAATCCTCAATCTTTACAGTTTGTGGAACTGAAAAATCATAATAGAATCCTTCCTCAATTGCAGGACCTACACCAAACTTAGTTCCTGGATATAATCTCTTCATTGCGTGTGCAACAAGGTGAGCACATGAGTGATTTAATACCTCAAATGATCTTGGGTCATCTGCAAGTAATAATTCTAATTCACAATCAGCAGTAATTGGTGCCTTTAAATCAACTAAAGCTCCATTAACTGAAGCACAAATGCACTTTTTAGCTAATGATGTAGATAATTCCTTAGCTACCTCAATAACTAGCTTGCCAGCTTCAACCTCTTTAATACTACCGTCTTTTAAAGTAATTTTAATCATAATAATTCCTCCTTATTAAATAAAAAAAGTCCTTAGAAAATCCAAGGACGTTATAAACGCGGTACCACCTTAGTTCTATAGTAATACTATAGCACTCAACTCTCTTAACGCGAGATACACGAGTAGCATTTCCTCTACTTTCTCCAAAGGTAGTAACATATAGGATATCTAGACATTTTCACCAGCCATGTCCTCTCTATAAGATACAATCTATATATCTTGTCCTTTATCAACGATACATAAATTATACTACTTATTTTTTAATATTACAAGAGAAATAATAAAAGGTATGAAAAATCATACCATTTATAGCTATCTTTTATATTTTGATGTGTCATCCATTGAAATTGAATTAACTAAAGCCTGTAATCTTGAGACAACTCTTTCGGCCTTTAATGCACTTTGTGGTGCCTTATCAATTGCATAATGATTCTTTAAATCTGAGGGATTTATATTAGATGATACAAAAAGTGGCTTACCCTCTAAGGCTCTATAATTAAGCACAGGGCCTAATATTTCATCTCTTAGCCAAGGAGTAACATTTTCACTTCCTAAATCATCAAGCATTAATACATCAACAGATTTAAGCATATTAATTAATTGCTCAAAGCGTGGTGAACCTAACGCATTCTTTAAATCTACTACTAAATCCGGAAAATAGATTAACAGACATTCAATATCATTTCTTGCAAGCTCATTTGCCACACACGCAAGAGTATATGTCTTACCAATTGAGAATGTACCATAAATATATAAGCCCTTATTAGATGATTTATTTCTAAAGCCTTGAACAAATTCAGTAATAAAGCTATATATTTTCTTTCTACTTTCTGTATTAGTATGATAATCAGCTAAATCAGCTGATAAAATTTTAGCTGGTAAATATAATGTCTTAATTAAAGCTTCCTTATTATTTTGAATTCTATATTCACGCTTATATTTACATTCTACTGATGAAAATTGTCCGTCTTTATATTCAGTATAATATCCCTTTTGATTATTATTACATGAATTTAGACCACAACAATTTAAACAATTAGATTTTTCCTCTAGCATTAATGAAAAATCGTTAACGTTATTAACGTTTATTTCATATTGTGGAAGCTTTGCTTGAATTTCTTTTATATAATCCTCAACACTAGATACATTATAATTTAAATTCAATTTTCTCATAGTGAATCAAAACCTCCATTTTCATCATTATTATTGCTAGATGGGGTACTACTGCCATCATCCTTCATTGTAGTAATATATTTAATCGCATCTACAGTTGAAAATACATTATCCTTAATCCAAGATTCAGACATCTTCTTAAAATATTTCGCCGAAGGCAAATCACCTGATTTATCAGATAATACCTTTAATATCATACAATTTAAAACACCTCTAGGTAGCTCTATTGTTGAATATATTTCATTAACAATATCTAAATATCCTGCAGGATAATTTGGAATTTGATGCTCTAAAATTGTAGAAGGTGAGCTATTTTCAAGATATTCAATCATTTCAGTGCTTGAAGCCTTATCCTCTTCCTTCTCGGCTAAAATAGGCCCTTTCATATTTCTCTTATAGTTGAAATATACATTAGCCTTTTTCTTTAATAATCTATAATCATATAATCCACTCTTATTAATAGAATCATTATATAATGAGATCATTTCTGCTTCATCAAAGGAATAAACAAACGCTAGATTGTTTATTTGCTCAGTAAAGTTTTTAGTTACACCAGTTTCCAAGAAGTCCTTATTAATTTGAGATAGGAAATAATCAAAATCAAATGATTTATTATTAATTTTAATTGAATGATTACCTTTTCTACCTAAAATATATTGGAACTTATCAAATGTAATATTATTTTCAATTTGCGAATCAAAAACCTCATCAAAGGTTTTAGTTATATTATTATATTTGTTTTTTTCAATTTTTTCGATTTTAAAATGATTATATATAAAATCAAATGTTTCTTTTCTAATTTTAGAATAAAGATATAGCCCTAATGTAGCATCTTTAATAAAGTTTTTAGCTGTTAGGGGAGGACATAAAACATATAAATATGTATTTTCATATTCATAAGTTATTAAAAGGCCTATACCTTCTAGCTTTACTCTAGCCTTTAAAAAATTTTGTGGAGTAAAGGAATATATTTCAAGAAAATCCTCATGCATTAATGCTTCGCTTTTTAGATTATTTCTTTCTAATAGGGATGCAAATCCTAAATAAAGCATTAACGCATCACTACCTATTAATGGGGCATACAATAATGACATTACCGCAACATCATCATTAGATAGTGTAAAGCTTGAAAATATATTAAATTGTGACTTACTATCTACTGTTTTTGCTGCCATAATACACCTAAATTATTTGTGTAAGGAAACACCCTTAAATTCATATTCTGCTTCAATTGCAGTATAAATTGCTTGAATGAATTTTTCAGCCTTCTTCTTACTTCCTAGTAAGAATTCTGAATTGATGTAAAAATCAATTGAAGTTTCCTTAGGGTCTTGCATAATGATTTTAGCAATAACCTCCATATGAGGAATTTCAGAATAAACCTCAGTATAATCATCATTTACTGATACAATATTATGATTTAAACCTTCAAGAGTTTCTAAATAAACCTTCTTAATTTCATCATAAGATGCCTTGTAATAATGAGTTTGTAAAATTAATGTTTTTTGGTTTTCACCTGTTTCAATAACTGCCATAGTCTACACTCCTTTTAAATTATTTATAATATTTTCCACTTGGAGTCTTGTTTCATCAAAGCTTCCCCTACTGTCAATGACAAAATCCGCAAGTGATTTTTTTAAATATAAATCCATTTGGCTGTGGATTTTACTTAAGGCATAGTCTTCATCAATACCTTCTCTTTTCATTAGCCTTTCTACCTGTAATTTTTTCGGTAGAAATACACATATAACTCTATCACAAATATCATCAAATTTTGATTCATATAATAATGGTACCTCTATAAAGATTAATCCGTTATCATATTTTGCTATTTGCTTTAAAAGCTCCTCTTTAATAAGTGGGTGCGATATGCTGTTAAGCACTAGCTTAGCTGTTTCATTATTAAAAATTAATTTACCTAGCTTAGCTCTATCAAGCTCTTCATTTTCCTTTAAAAAGCTTGAACCGAATTTTTCAATAATAGCGTTATAAAGCGGTTGCCCCTTTTGTGATAGCTCATAGCTAATTCTATCACAATCAATCACAGGATAACCTTGTGAACGTATAACACTACATACTGTACTTTTACCACTCGCAATACCACCCGTAATACCAATAATTCTTTTCATATCCCATTTCACCTCTGACAAGAATTACAATAATACGTAGTCCTTCCATTTATTTTATCACGTTTTAATACGCTTTTGCAATGAGAACATTCATTTTTTGTATGAACCAATAGGAAATTTTGATAATTACCTATAACATTTAGGCTAGATGTGTATGACCTAATGGTTGTGCCCTTATTTTCTATTGATAATTTAAAGATTCTTATAGATTCAGTTATAATGCTGTTAACCTCATCAATTGTTATAGTATTAGACGCTCTATGAGGATTGATCCTACATGCATACAATACCTCATCAACATAAATATTGCCCAAACCTGCAATAATAGATTGATCTAATAATGTTGTTTTAATTTCTATTTTCTTATTATTTATTTTATTATAAATATCATCAGTATTCACATTTTGTGAAATAATAGGATCAAATCCCACATTAATAAGTGGTGGTGTAGTATATAAAGCATCATTTTTCTTATATACCATTCTGCCAAACTTTCTGACATCCTGATAGCATAGCATATATCCATTTGATAAATAAAATATTACATGAATATGCTTATTATCTAATGTATTATTTGGAACATAGAAATATTTTCCTTCCATACGTAAATGAGATATTATATTACCATTATCTAGATTAAAAATAAGAAATTTACCTAATCTAGATATATTAATAATTTCTTTATTAATGATATTATTTTTAAAATAATCAATATCATCCTCAACAATGCTAGAATATCTTATTTCTATATTGACTATTTTTAGTCCTATTATTTGCTCGCTTAATACTCTTCTTACTGTTTCAACCTCTGGTAGCTCTGGCATATTATCTCCTATTAAATGACACGTCATTCATATCTAGTTTTTGCATATCATAGAAGCAATTTTCTGGGTCTAGTGGATAGCCTAAGGCAACAATAGAGAATACAAATTCTCCATTATTAACATTTAAAAGCTTATTTGCAGCCTCTAATCTTTCCTCGATAGGATAAATACCAATCCAGCAGCTTCCAAGATTCATTTGTGTAGCCGCAAGTAATATATTTTGTGTTGCGGCAGATAAATCCTGAGCCTGCATATGTGGTGTAATAATTGTTTTAGGATCCTTACCTATAATCGCAATTGCAGTATTACATTCAGATAATATCATTGAGCCCTTAGATACCTTTGATAGCTCATTAATGATTTCTTGGTCATTAATAATAACATACGCTCTAGATTTTTGTCTACGTGCTGTTGGTGCACTTTCTGCATATTTACATAATGTAACAAGAGCTTCATCATCTATTTTCTTTGTTAAATCGTACTTTCTTACACTTCTTCTATTTAAAATAATATCCATTATTTCACCTCGTACCAGTTATCACCAAATGAATCACTAATTTCTAATTTAACCGCAAGCTTCATTGCACCCTCCATAGCTTCCTTAACTAAAGCTCTAAGTGCATCCTCCTCACCATTAGCAACCTCAAATACTAATTCATCGTGAACTGTAATTAGCATTTTACTATTAAGCTTCTTTTCCTCTATAGCCTTATCAACTCTAACCATTGCAATCTTAATTATATCTGCAGCAGTACCTTGAATAGGAGTATTCATTGCAGTACGCTTGGCAAATTCTCTTTGCATAAAAATCTTAGAATTAATATCTGGTATATATCTAATTCTATTTTCTAATGTTTTTACATAGCCGGTATTCTTACAATCCTCTACAACATTATCCATAAATGTTTTAATTTCAGGATAAACCTCATAATATTTCTTAATAAAATTAGCGGCAGCTACATTATTAATACCTAAATCCTGAGCAAGACCAAACGCAGATATACCATATACTATACCAAAGTTTACTGCCTTAGCTCTTCTTCTGTCCTCAGCTGTAATTTCAGTCTTTTCAAAGACCTCCTTAGCTGTCTTAGCATGTATATCCTCATTATTATTAAAAGCCTCAATAAGCTTACTTACATTAGCCATATGAGCTAATACTCTTAATTCTACCTGCGAATAGTCAGCAGAATAAATCTTATTATTTGGATTTGAAGGAACAAACATTTTTCTAATTAAATGCCCCTCAGGTGTTCTAATAGGAATGTTTTGTAAATTAGGCTCAATGCTTGATAATCTACCTGTAGTAGTTAATGTTTGTTGGAAAATAGTATGTACCTTTTGATCAGGATATAAGGCATTTCTTAATCCCTCAACATATGTAGATTGAAGCTTAGCTTTACCTCTATATTCAATTATTAAATCAACAATAGGGTTATATTCTCTAATCATTTGAAGTATCTCAATATCAGTAGAATAGCTACTATTACCCTTACGCTTAGGATATGGAATACCCATTTCCTCAAATAGCACTGTACCTAGCTGCTTAGGTGATAATATATTAAATTCACGGCCAGCCTCATTATGAATCCTAGCCTCTAAATTCTTTATATCTATAGCTAATAGGCTTGATTGTCTTTCAAGCTCATCTAAATCTATTTTCATTCCTTCAAATTCCATTTTACCTAATACTCTAGATAATGGAATTTCAATATCCTTTAATAAATGTAATTGATCATTTTCATTAATCTTTTCTAAAGCCTGAGCCTTTAGCTCAAATAAGGCATTAGCCTTCTTAGAAACATGTGTATATAAGACCTCCTTAGTAGGCATTATCTTTTTAACACCTTTTCCATAAATTTGCTCATCATAATAAACATCGCTATATTCATAGAAATCACTAATAAGCTTAAATTCCTCCTTAGCTATTAAAGGATTAATTACATATGTTGCAAGTAATAAATCAAAATCTATACCACTTAATTCAATACCTAATCTTTTACATAAAACATAAGCCTTTTTATAATTAAAAATAGTTTTATTATTATCCTCAGATAGATACATTATTAAATCTAAGCTAGTTAAGATTTTATCTCCCTCAACTATAAATGTACCTAATTTATTTTTAATACCTATCGCAAGTATTGGACATTGATGATAATTGTAATCATATGTCTCAAATATTAATGCTGAATTAGGAATTAAAATTTCTTTAAATCTAACAGGATTATCTACTATTTCATATTCACGATTATTTTCTTCTATTTTAGGAGCATCCATTAATACATCCTTTAATAATGCCTTAAATTCAAGCTCAGTATATAATTCAATTAGCTTTTCATTATTAGGCTCCCTTTTTTCTGTATCCTCTAATGATAAATTAATATCAAAATCTCTTAAGATAGTAGCCATTTTCTTACATAGGATTGCTGATTCATAATTAGCTCTTACCTTCTCACCATCAGCACCCTTAATTTCATCCTTATGAGCAATTAAGCCATCAATACTATCATAAGCTAATAGCAATTTAACAGCCTTCTTCTCTCCAATTCCCGGAATACCAGGTAGATTATCACTCTTATCGCCCATTAATCCCTTCAAATCCACAAATTGAGTATGCTTAATTCCATATCTTTCTAAGAATGATTCTGGAGTATATGATTCAAGCTCTGTCATACCCTTTTTAGTTAAATGAACAGTTGTATTATCACTAACTAGCTGTAATAAATCCTTATCAGAAGAATAAATATCTACATGATATCCAGCATCCTCAGCCTTTTTAGCCATTGTACCAATAATATCATCAGCCTCATATAGCTCTTGTTCATATTGCTTAATACGCATAAATTCTAAATATTGCTTAATATAAGCTATTTGCATTCTAAACTCATCTGGCATAGGCGCACGACCAGCCTTATAATCTGGCATATCAGCATGTCTTAATGTTTTCTTTCCAGCATCAAAAGCAACTAAGATATTATCATAGTTTCCCTTAACAAGTGTATTCATCATTCTTGCGAATCCATGAACAGCATTTGTATATAATCCTTTTGAATTTTGAACTAATCCACCAGTTACTGATGTTGCGTAAAATGCACGATACATTAGTGAGTTACCATCAACTAAAATCATTCTTTTCAATATAATCACATCCAATTTTAAATCTAGTAGTATTATTATACCAAATTATTAACTAAAATAACATATTAATAGAAATAAAAGTGTATCAATTTTACTTGATACACCTTGATTATTACTTATTTTTCTTTGGTAATTCAATAGGATTTTTAGCATTATCAGAATGCTTATATAATACTATACTTCTACCAATCTGTTGAACAAATTCAATGCCAGCCTCTTCAAAGAATTCTTGACAATCACTAGCCTCTACTAATGAGTTTTGTAGGATAGAAATCTTTACAAGCTCATGCTTGTTCAAATAATTTAAAACATCTATTAATAAATTTTCGCTTAAGCCATCCTTACCAATTTGGAAAACAGGCTTAATTTTTTGAGCTAATGAACGTAAGTATACTCTTTGTTTAGTAGTTAGCATATTATTCACCATCAACGAATTCCTTGCTGTCGTATGCAGCAATGAAGATTTTTTCCATATCTGCTACCATAGGTACTCTTGGGTTAGCAGGAGAACATTGATCCTCGTATGCTAAATATGCTAATTTTGTTACATTAGCCATATAAGTTTCACGGTCTAAGCCTTGAGATTCGAAGTTCATCTTAATACCGATTCTCTTACCTAATTCACCACATGCCTTAGCAAATGATTCAACACCCTCTTCAACAGTTGAAGCTGGTAAGCCTAAAGCCTTAGCGATTTCGCAGTACTTTTCATCAGCCTTATAATAGTTATATTTTGGCCATGTAGAAAGCTTTTGTGGCTTTTGACCATTATATCTAATTGTATATGGTAATAAGATAGCGTTAGCACGACCATGAGGTACGTGGAATTCTCCACCAATCTTATGAGCCATAGAGTGGTTCATACCTAAGAATGCGTTAGCGAACGCCATACCAGCTAAAGCAGATGCATTATGCATTTTTTCTCTAGCCTCAGGGTCATTTGGACCATTCTTATAAGAACGCTCTAAATATTCAAATACCATCTTAATAGCTTGGATAGCTAAACCATCTGTGAAGTCAGATGCTAATGTAGAAACATATGCTTCAGTAGCATGTGTTAATACGTCCATACCTGTATCAGCTGTAATTACTCTTGGAAGAGTCATAGTTAAAGCTGGGTCGATAATAGCTACAGTTGGAGTTAAAGAGTAGTCAGCAAGAGGATACTTCTTGTGTGCTACCTTATCACTGATAACTGCGAATGGTGTAACCTCAGAACCAGTACCAGATGTAGTAGGGATACAAACTAGCTTAGCCTTTCTACCTAATTCTGGATATTGGAACGCACGCTTACGGATATCCATAAACTTTTGCTTTAAGTCATCGAAGTTAACCTCTGGGTGCTCATAGAATAACCAAATACCCTTTGCAGCATCCATAGATGAACCACCACCTAATGCAATGATAGTGTCTGGCTCAAATGATCTCATTAGCTCAACACCCTTTAATACTGTTTGAATTGATGGGTCTGGTTCAACATCACAGAATAATTGATATGGAACCTCTGGAGTACGAAGTTTTAATTGGTCTGTAATCTTATTTACATAACCTAATTCAACCATTGAACGGTCAGTAACGATTAATACCTTCTTCATTTCCTTCATTTGATGTAAGTATTCAATAGAATTTCTTTCAAAGTAAATCTTTGCAGGAATCTTAAACCATTGCATGTTATTTCTTCTTTGACCTACCTTCTTAATATTTAATAAGTTAACTGCACTTACGTTACCAGCAACTGAGTTATGACCATAAGAACCACAACCTAAAGTTAATGATGGGATAAATGAGTTATAAACATTACCGATACCACCGAATGTAGATGGTGAATTAACGATAACACGAATTGCAGGTACTAAATCACCAAACTTGTTAGCTAATTCCTTAGATTCTGTATGAATTGCAGCTGAGTGACCTAAACCATTGAATTCAACCATTTGCTTGCTCATTAATAAGCCTTCCTCTGTATTCTTGCTCTTTAATACAGCTAATACTGGCGAAAGCTTTTCTCTTGTTAATGGCTCATTAACACCAACGTTTGCACATTCAGCAGCAATGATTACTGTATTTTCAGGAACTGTGAAGCCAGCTTGAGCAGCAATCCATGTAGCATACTTACCTACAATATTTGGATTTAATTTAGCATTTTGGCAATCATCCTTGCTATTTACACCGAACATAAATGCTTCAAGCATCTTCTTTTCAGCCTTATTAGCAAAGTATACACCATACTTTTGTAATTCAGCCTTAACTGAATCATAAATTTCCTTATCAACGATAATAGCTTGCTCTGAAGCACAGATCATACCGTTATCGAAAGCCTTAGACATGATAACATCATTAACAGCTTGACGTACATTACAAGTCTTTTCTAAATATGCAGGAACGTTACCAGCACCTACACCTAATGCAGGCTTACCACAAGAGTATGCAGCACGAACCATTGCATTACCACCAGTTGCTAAGATAGTAGCAACACCTGGATGATTCATTAATGCACTTGTACCGTCCATTGATGGATGCTCAATCCATTGGATACAATTAACTGGAGCACCAGCTTGTACTGCTGCATCGTATACAACCTTTGCAGCTGCAGCACTACACTTTTGAGCACTTGGATGGAATGCAAAAACGATCGGATTTCTAGTCTTTAAACAAATTAAAGCCTTGAAAATAGCAGTTGAAGTAGGGTTTGTAACAGGAGTGATACCAGCTACAACACCAACTGGCTCAGCGATTTCTGTAATACCTGTTACAGGGTCCTCACTAACGATACCAACTGTTTTTAATCTCTTCATGTTGTTAGTTACATATTCACAAGCAAATAAGTTCTTTGTTGCTTTATCTTCAAAAACACCTCTACCTGTTTCCTCAATTGCAAGCTTTGCTAGCTCACCATGTTGGTCAAGCGCAGCAACTGATGCCTTAGCAACGATAAAATCGATTTGCTCTTGAGTAAACGAAGCATATTCATCTAAAGCCTTTAGGGCTTTTTCAACTAATGTATTAACTTCTTCTTGAGGTGAAAAAATATTGTTTTCCATATAAAATAACCTCCACTTTTTCAATAATATTCTTCTCTACAATTCATTATATGTGTTTTATCTTTTATTGCATTAAAAAAGCGTTTACAAAAATGTGAAAAACACTGGTAAACGTTTTCTTTTTTCATTATTTTCACTATGAATTTATTTGATTATAATTTCTGTATTTTCAGCTAAAAATAATCTCTCATTTAACTTTAATAGCTCCAGCGGAGTAAGATTATACTTCTTCAAAACATATTCAATAGTATCATTTGCTGAGGCCTTATGGACATTATTTTCATTTGCATTTACGCACAATAGCTGATTGCCCTCAACCTTTAATTTTTCTAAATCGTTATATTCTAAAAGCTTTCCCATTGTAATGCCAGCTTTATTTAGTATTTCACCAATACTCTCATTATCAACAGTAACATATGTTTTACAGCCACTATTTGTTTTTGGAATAAATAATATTTGATTTGGATAAATCATATTAGAATATAAATGATTAACATTCTTTAGTTCTTCAACAGTTGTATTATATTTTTTAGCTATAAAATATAACGTATCATTAGGCATAACAACATATTGAATCATATTATTTTGCATTTTATCACCCATATTATAGATATGAAAAAAATGGATAATGCCTTAGGCCTTTATCCATTTAATTTCTTCTACATTATTTGATTTTAAAAATTCATTAGCCCTACTAAACGGCTTACTTCCAAAAAATCCTCGATATGATGATAGTGGAGATGGGTGAGCTGATGTAATAATTAGATGCTTAGGGTTATTTAAAAGCTTCATCTTCTTTTGTGATGGTGCACCCCATAATATAAATACAATAGGCTGATCAAGCGTATTTAAAAACTTAATAACATTATCAGTAAATATTTCCCAGCCTAAGCTTTTATGAGAAAAGGCCTCGCCATTTCTTACTGATAAAATTGTATTTAATAATAATACACCCTCCTTAGCTAAATAATCTAAATTCCCATCCTGCTTAACCTCACAATTAAGGTCACTAGCCATTTCCTTATATATATTGACTAATGATGGAGGCAGCTTATCACATAAAACAGAAAATGCTAGGCCATGAGCCTGATTAACCTCATGATATGGATCCTGTCCTAATATAACAACCTTAACCTTATCAACTGGTGTATATAAAAAAGCTTTAAATATATCCTTATAATTAGGATGACATAAATAATTTTGATATTCAATATCTAGCTTTTTCTTAAGTTCGATAAAATAATCCTTTTTCTTCTCTTCGTTAATAAATTCTATCCAGTTCATAAAAACACCTCGATATATATATTACCATTTATTAGAAAAAAATAAAAGCCTAGCAAGCTAGACTTTTAAATGTTTATTAGTTTAATTCAGCGAAATACTTAATAGTACGAACCATTTGGCTTGTATATGAGTTTTCGTTATCATACCAAGAAACAACTTGAACTTGATATAAATCTTCACCAATCTTAGCAACCATAGTTTGAGTTGCATCGAATAATGAACCATATCTCATACCGATAACGTCAGAAGATACGATTTGATCTTCGTTATAACCGAATGATTGAGAAGCAGCAGCCTTCATTGCAGCATTAATGCCTTCCTTAGTTACGTCAGCACCCTTAACTACTGCAGTTAAGATAGTTGAAGAACCTGTAACTACTGGAACACGTTGAGCTGAACCAATTAACTTACCATTTAACTCAGGGATAACAAGACCGATAGCCTTTGCAGCACTTGTAGAGTTAGGTACGATGTTAGCAGCACCAGCACGTGCTCTACGTAAGTCATCCTTACGATGTGGACCGTCTAAGATCATTTGGTCACCAGTGTATGCATGGATTGTTGACATGATACCTGATTGGATAGCAGCATACTTATTTAAAGCGTCTGCCATTGGTGCTAAACAGTTAGTTGTACAAGAAGCTGCAGAAATAACTGTATCTTCAGCAGTTAAAGTACCTTCGTTAACACCGAATACGATTGTAGGTAAATCATTTCCAGCTGGAGCTGAAATAACAACCTTCTTAGCACCTGCTTGAACGTGTGCTAAAGCCTTAGCCTTAGAAGTATAGAAACCTGTACATTCTAATACTACGTCTACACCTAATTCACCCCAAGGTAATTCAGCTGCATTTGGCTTTGCATAGATTGTAATCTTCTTACCATCAACAGTAATGAAATCTTCACCAGCTTCAACTGTGTGTAAGTTTTCACCAATATGACCACAGTAACCACCTTGTGCTGTGTCATACTTTAAAAGGTTTGCTAGCATAGCAGGAGCTGTTAAGTCATTGATTGCTACAACTTCATAACCTTCTGCACCAAACATTTGTCTGAATGCTAAACGGCCGATACGACCGAAACCATTAATTGCTACTTTAATATTAGCCATAATAATATATTCCTCCTAAAATTGTAATCATAATACATATATATTTTACCACTTAATTATTTTTTTATCAATAAGTTTATCACTCGACAAAATAAAACATTTTAATGTAAACGTTTTAAAGTATAATTCATTATTAAAAGGAGGTGATTATATGAATTTTATTCCCTATATTTTAGAACAAAGCGAAACAGGAGAGCGTGGCTATGATATATATTCTAGACTACTACATGATAGAATTATTCTTCTTACATCTGAAATCAATGATGATGTCGCATCATTAATCATATCTGAATTGTTATATTTAGATTCAATTTCATCAGATGACATATATATCTATATAAATTCTCCAGGAGGCTCTATCACATCTGGTCTTGCAATATATGATACAATTAACTTTATATCATCTAAGGTTAATACTGTATGTGTGGGCTTAGCTGCCTCTATGGCTTCATTTATACTTGCAGCAGGAACAGGATTGAGATATGCATTACCTCATTCAGAAATTATGATTCATCAGCCATATGGTGGTATTGAAGGAGTAGTAAGCGATATAGATATTCAAGCTAAGAGATTGATAAGAACTAAAAATCAAATGAATAGGCTGCTTTCTACCCTAACAAAACAAAACATTGAAAAAATAGAAAATGATACTGAAAGAGATTATTATATGAATGCCGAGGAGGCATTAGAATATCATATAATAGATGAAATTATAAAAAAGAAAAAAGACTATTAAAGTCTTTAATCAATTAAAAATGTACGCTTTAATCGTTCGATAAAGCTTTCCTTATTATGATATGCCATTTTAGCTATCTCGCCATTATATTTAATAACCATTTCCTTAAAATTCTTTATTTCGTATGATAAATAATCAACCGTAATAAATATATTAATAGGATTATTAGATTTTAATGTAATTACTCTATTAGAATTTAATACTAGAGGTGATGATAATGTTCTATATGCATTTGAATTTATACCAGCAATTTCAGTTAGCTGTATAGTTTTTAATTCTGATTCAATAATGCTACCATTTAAGCTCTTATTAAATGCTGTCGAGCCTGCAGGGGTTGATATACAAAGCCCTGTACCCTTATAATGTTCTAATAGCTCTGCATCAATATAAACATCTAAGACCATTGCTCTTAAGGGTGAAACAATGCTAATTTCGTTTATAGCTTTATTTAATATTACATTACTATCATCTTTAGCATTTATGCTTAATAGTTCTACTTCCTCTACATTATATTCCTTATTATTAATATCATTAATTAAAACATCAAGATCATCTACATTATATTTTGCATAAAATCCTAAATGACCTGTATGAACACCAAAAATAACTGCATTAGGATATTGATGGACAGCCTTGATGATTGTCCCATCTCCTCCAACCGCAATTACTAAATCAGGATTAATTTCATCATAGGTATCATTAATTTTATCTAATAATTCATGCTTAATTTCTTTAGATTTATCCTTATCTCGACAAATTACACAAAAACTCATTTAAAACACCCTCTAACAGAATTTATTTTATCACAAGTCTTGATTTTTATCTACATTTATTAGTATAATATATATGTTTAGGGGTGAGATTATTATGTATAAAAATAAGGAGATTGAATTTAAAACTTTAATCACTGAAGAAACGTATAATAATTTAATTAAGGAATTCGGATTAGAAAACAATATTTTCGAACAAATCAACCATTATTTTGATACTGAGGATTCAAAATTACTTAACGAAAAAACAGTATTAAGAATCAGACAAAAGGGTAATAACTTTAAGCTTACAAAGAAAACTAGAGCTGAGGTTGGAGCTGATGAAACTCATATTTTCATTTCAAAAGATAAAGCCTTAGAATTATTAGAAAATGGATTCGACGGAAAAATTATTGACGTTCCATATTATGTTAAAAAGGTTGCAGAATTAACAACATATAGAGCTTCTGCACCATATAAGAATGGTGTACTATTCTTCGATAAGAGTGTATACTATGATAATGTCGATTTTGAAATCGAATATGAGGTTGATGATATTAAGGAAGGAACTGCTGATTTCAAGCACTTCTTAGAAACATATAATATCACATACAAGGAATCAATTAGAAAAAGCAAGCGTGCTTACGATAGAAAGAATTAATAAAAGAAAAAGTCTAATTTCAAAATTAGACTTTTTTTATTATATTGTTAGACCAGTAAGAATGCATAATAATACTAGCAAGCCAAAAAATATCCATAATATTAATTGCTGTTCCTTATATGTATTACTTGCTTCTACCTTTTCCTTATAATATTTTTTCTTAAAATCATTTTTAGCCTTACTTGATGATCTACCATTTATAAATAATAATACTAATAACGCACTAATAATAAATGAAATTGGTAAAATATCAGTATTATCAAATATATATACTAATGCTACAGAGATAACCACTGATACAAGTAAACAAATAGATAAAATTATAATAAGCTTCTTATTTCTTGTAATCATTTATATAATTCTCCTTTATATTTACCCTCATTTGTACCCCAATAGACAATATTATCGAAATTATCATTACTATAGTATAATGTTTTATTTTCAGACCAAATGTAAGTTGTATCAGCCTCTAATAGTAAGCTATAATCTATAGCTTCAGCTGTATATATTTTATACATATCAAATGCTATATCGATTAAGCTTCTATTTAAAGAAAATCCTGTTAATGTATTAACACAAGATGTATAATTTCCGTCATTAGGACTTATATATAAATGAGCATATGAATTATCCTCGTATTTATAATATCTATTAGCATCCTTTTGATAATACATATAATTTTTAAATTGTACTAGGCTAATAGGCTCATTTATTGTAATTGTAGCAATTTCTCTTGGAAGGCTATCATCCAGCTCTAAAACACTAATCTTATAATTGTTATTTTGACACATATTCACAAAATATCCGTCATAAGTAGATATATAGCCATTATTAAAATTATTTTCCTTTAATGATTCTACAATTTCTTCTAATATAAATGCATTTTTAAATATACCAAAATCTATATAATTGGCAATTTCTAATTCAGTAATCAATTTACTATATTCCTCTGATACATTTAATTTAATTTGATATTCTTCATAAAATTCAATTGATATACCATCATTATTTACATATGAAGCAACATCATCAAATATTTTCCTTGTGTTTGAATTTTTGTTAGGATCGAAGCTTGAAGCATCATAATCATTATAAGACGTCATCAAATTATTATAATAATAATTTAATGGAGCCATAAATAAATAACTATTATTTTGAGTCATGTATTTTAAGCTATCATACAATATAGGATCTACTGTAATAATTGTGTTTATATTACTGTTAATATAAGCTACATTATTATATCCATCATATAAATTATATGAATCTAATAAAATATATGTTTTTTCTAAAGCCTTAGTATATGCCTCTGATATCATTTTTCTTTCGTAGGTTATAGTATTATCAGCTTGTCCTAAATTATACCAAAAAACGAAATCAGAATCACAATTAACTGCAACGTTAGGCGAAGCGTATATTTCATTCCATCCATCCTTATCTTTAGTTTTTAAAACAAAAACACTAATAAAACATCCAATCATTATAACAATACAAATGATAAATAATAATAGTCTAAATTTAACATTTTTCTCGTTTAAAACAATTTTTTCAACTGGTTTTATTTCGTTTTGCTGATACTTCATAAAATCCCCACCTTCAAGTAATAAAGGCTTAGTTAAAAATAAATATAACTAAGCCCTATAAATTATATTACTAGTGCTAATAACAAGCATAGTATAAAGAATCCAACTATTGCACCTAATGTAATTAGACCATAAGTAAATCCTTTTTTACATGCTTTATAATTTTTAATATAATTAAATTTTCTAAATATAAGTGCCCCTAAAATACCAAGTAATGGTAAAAGGAATGATAAAAGTAGATAAATTACAGAACCTGTATCTCCAGCTGGAGCTTCTATAATTTCGTTAGTTACAACCTCATTATTATCGTCATTTTCTTCTTCTACTACTGGCATTACCTCTTCATCACCAGTTAATAAAGTTATTGACTTTGGATGCTCACCAGATTCACGAATACGCTTATATTCAGCAATTTCTTCTTCATTACCAAATATTAAGTGATTATGTCCGATATCAACTAAAGAAGGCTTATTAACGCTATAATCATGACAAGAGCCATCATATGTGAATAAAACCTTGTTCTTCTCTAATTGTGGATCTGGAATAGGTATAGCAGATATTAAAGAACGAGTATATGGATGTAATGGGAAATCGAATAATTCCTCTGCATCAGCAATTTCCACAATATCGCCCTTATAAATAACACCGATTCTATCAGAAATAAATCTAACGATAGATAAGTCATGTGCGATAAATAAATATGTAATATCTCTTTCCTTTTGGAACTTCTTTAATAGATTTAATACTTGTGCTCGAATAGATACGTCTAACGCTGAAATTGGTTCGTCAGCAACAATGAATTCTGGCTCCATTACGATTGCACGAGCTAAACCAATTCTTTGTCTTTGACCACCAGAGAATTCATGTGGATAACGAGTTAAATGCTCAGGTAATAAACCTACCTCTTTAATAATATTTTCAACCTTGCTTACTCTTTCAGCTTCATTTTCAAATAGCTTAAAGTTATATAAACCTTCAGAAACGATATAATCAACAGTAGCACGTTCATTTAATGACGCTGCTGGATCTTGGAATACCATTTGAATATTTCTAATAACCTCTCTATCTGTCTTATGATCAAGCTTTCCAGAGATTCTCTTACCCTTATAAAGAATTTCACCATTTGAGCATGGATTAATTCTAATAAGTGCTCTACCAATAGTAGTCTTACCAGAACCAGATTCACCTACTAAAGAGAACGTTTCACCCTTGTAAATATCAAAAGTAGCATTTTTAACTGCTCTAACTACCTTATCGCCCTTACCAAAGTTAATATCTACATTTTTTAATGAAACTAAAATTTCCTTACCATCTTCAGTCATTGGACCATGTTCAGGGAATACACTTTTTTTATTCTTTGAAGCAGTAGTAACCTCAGAGGCACTATTTACTTCATTATTAATTTCTAATTTATTTTCTTCCATAAATACTACCTCCAATCTTAAATGTTAAATACATCTAATAGCTTCTCATGAATATTTTGAATAATTTCTGGCTTTTCAATCTTAGGTGCTCTAGGATCTAATAACCATGTTTTTGCATAATGTGTTTCAGATACCTTAAACATAGGTGCATCCATAATTGTATCAATCTTTAAGCAATATTGATTTCTTGGTGCAAAAGGGTCACCAACAATTTTATTATATAATGATGGTGGAGTACCTGTTATAGAGAATAATTCCTTACCTCTTTCAGATAATTGAGGTAATGATGATAATAACGCCCAAGTATATGGATGTCTAGGATCATAGAATATTTCCTCACAAGTAGCAATTTCCACGATTTGACCTGCATATAATACTGCAACTCTATCAGCGATATTAGCTACTACACCTAAGTCATGTGTAATAAATACAATTGTATATTTGAACTCCTTTTGTAAGTCCTTAATTAATTTTAAAATTTGTGCTTGAATTGTAACGTCTAACGCAGTTGTAGGCTCGTCACAAATTAAGATTTTTGGTTGACAAGATAAAGCAATTGCAATAACAATTCTTTGTCTCATACCACCAGAATATTGGAATGGATAATCATCAAATCTCTTTGCAGCATTAGGAATACCAACCTTCTTCATAAGCTCGATTGCTCTTCTTCTTGCTTCAGTTTGAGAACAATTTTGATGTCTTAAAATTACAGAAGTGATTTGGCTACCAATAGTTAAGATTGGGTTTAAAGATGTCATTGGATCTTGGAAAATTGTAGATACTCTTGTACCACGAATCTTCTGCCAGTCCTTAACATACTTAATTTTAGCTAAATCTAGATTACAATAACCATGTAATCTTTCTTCATTTTCATCAATATATGAAACTCTGAATACTACGGCATCAAATACCTTATTTAATTCTTCATCATTAGTTAAATCCATACCAACCTTCATTGCAGCCTTTAGCTTACCTAAAAGCGCAAATGTAAATTTAACCTTTGAAACAAGTCCATATCTACCAATAGATAAATAAACCTCTTTTGCGATTTTTAGATTTCTATCGATAATTTCTTGACTGATTTCATTTTCAATTTCAGCTTTATATTTTTCGTTTAGATTAGCTAATGTTTCCTCATAATATTTATTATATTCAGTATCATTATCTAAATCTTCCTTATGCTTCTTTAATAATTCCTTCTTTTTAGCGTTTAAGCTTTCAATTTCTGCAGAAATTTCTTTGATTTTATTATTAATTTCAGCAATCTTGTCTTTTTCATTTTTAGTATCTAATGTTTGCTTAAGATTGAATAGCTCTACCTTATCAAACATTAAATCATCAATCTTATCTTGAATTTGCTCATCCTCTTCTTGAGTTAATTCAAGCTTCATTTTTCTTTCAGTTTTTAATTGTTGAATTTCATTATATGTTTTAGAACCGAATTCATATTTAGAATAAACATTTAATTTCTTCCAAATGTAATCAACTATTGTATTAGCTACCTTATTTTTAGCAACACAAGTATCTTGTAATTCAGTATCATTTAAAATTAATTGACCATTACTAATAAAGCCATTAGAATCAAGCATACCTGCAAAAGTTTTAGTTAAAACTGATTTACCAGAACCAGATTCACCAACAATCGCAATCGATTCATTTTCATATATGTCTAAAGAGACACCTCTAATAGCTGTTAAAATTCTACCACGAACACGGAATTTTACTTCAACATCTTTTAAAGAAAGTAATACATTTTTTTCTTCCATCATACTACCTCCTACATATGTGTTCTTGGATCACTAGCATCACCAAGATTTTGACCAACGATATATAATACTACTGTAATAAATGAAGCAATGAATACAGGAGACCAGAATTGCCATGGGAATGTAGCCATTGAACCATTAGCTTCAGATATCATTTTACCTAATGATGGAACGTCAGCTGATAAACCGATACCGATAAATGATAAGAATACTTCATATGAAATATATGATGGTATTTCAGTAGCAGCAACAGTAACGATAACTGATGTTAAGAAAGGTAAAATATTTTTTAAAGTTAATCTTAAAATTGGAGTACCTAAGCATTTTGATGCCATATTATATTCTCTATCACGGATAATGATTACTTGAGTACGGATGAAATACGCAATACCAAGCCAACCAGTAATAGTTAATGCGGCAACAAATGGCCAGAATCCAGAACCAACAATAAATACAAATACTGATACGAATAGAATATATGGAACATTTGCAATAATGTTATAAACCTCTTGCATAATCATATCAACCTTTTTTGAAAAGCCCCAAATAGCACCAACTACAATACCAACAGTCATATTAATAGCTGCACAAACTAATGCTAATGAAAGTGATGTCTTAGCTGCATACCAAGTACTATCGAAAATAGACTCACCTGCAGCACCGGTACCAAGTATCCAGTGGAAATTAAATCCCATTTTTTCAATAGCCTTACTTGGAGAAAGATTTTGCAATGATGTATCACTAACATTAGAATATTGCTCGAACTCAACTAGGAATGGATAAATAAACGATAATACAACGATAATTGCTAATAATGTTAATACTATCCAGTTAATTTTCTTCTTGAAGAACACTCTAAATACTGATTTCCAATAAGAATATCTAGGAGCAGTGATTTTTTCTGAATTTATAACTGAATTATCAATTCTAGAGAATAATTCTTCATTTGTCATATTAAATTCATCCATTATCTCTTACCTCCTGACGTTGCAAATGAAATACGAGGATCAACTAAAGCCATCATAATATCACCTAAAATCATTGAAATTACTGATAAAGATGCATAGAACATAGTTAAACCAACGATAACTCCATTGTCATGCTTATTAATTGATTCAGTTAATAGCTTACCAGTACCAGGAACAGCATATACCTTTTCAGTAATGATTGCACCTGTGATACATCCTAAGATGCTTCCTGGAATACCATGAACAATTGGAATTGCAGCATTCTTTAAAATGTGCTTTGTAAAAATTTCTCCTTCAGATAAACCGCCAGATCTTGCAAACTTAACATAATCTGAGCTCATTTGGTCGATCATATAACGTCTTAACCATTTCATAATACCAGCAACTGATGGTAAAGCTAATGAAATAATTGGTAATATGTAAATTAGCAATTCCTTTCCAGGGACAGCTAAACCAAAGTTAGTTGGTAAACCAAATAATGTGTTACCAATTGTTGAGAACATGAAAATATAAGCAAGTGATGGTACTGCCATTATGAATACAATATAAACAGTTCCAATCTTATCAGTAAGCTTATCCTTACGCTTAGCCATTAATATACCTAGAGGTACACCTAATAGATAAGCTAAAATAGTTGCAATTATACCAATAGTAAAAGAATATCCTACCATTGATAGTCCGCCTGCAGCTGTTTTACAATTATAATAATTGTCACCAAATAATCTAAGATTTTCTTCATTAATCTTAGCTGGAGAATATGTTGCAGTATGTAAATCCATTGATGTTTCAGCAACTTCACCAGTTATAAATGTCTTTTCCTTGACGATAGGTGAGCCTTGATTAGTCATCATTGTTTCAACTAAATCTGCTCCTCTATACATAGAATAAGATTTTCCAATATGAACTGATATTAAATTTTGATGAATGTATGGGAATGATGAATCAAAATATAATAAATATTTATGCTTTGTACCATTTCCCATTATTGCAGGTGAAAACTTTCCATCTGCAAGTGGATCGAAAAATGTAAACGTAATTCCTCTATCCTCGATATCATCCTTTACATAATTAATAGAATCAATTTCTATTATTCCAGAGAAAAAGTCCCATAATCTAGCAAACAGGTTTAAATCTCTATAAGCAATTACATTTGGTCTATAATTTTGTAAAACTAATCCTGTTGATGTCTTCTTACCAGCTAATCTTTCAACCTTATAACCCATATCTTCATAATATTCAGTAAACATATCAATATATCTAGTAGTTATTTCAGCATCATCCTTTGCTGTTAAGCCTAATGATTTAATGCTTGATGCTACCTCTTCAGTTTCAATATCACCATTGTTAAGAAGCTCATTGATATAATCATTGAAGTTTACATAATCAAGATAGCCATATTCTTCCCATCTTTGATATTCATATAAAACTTTTTCATTTCCTGATTTATGCGAATAAGTATTGTCATTAACAAAGATAGCATATCTATCTAGCAATGAGAAAATTAAAACCATTACTATTCCCACAACAATTACAATAGAAAAAAATCCATGTAAAAGTCTTTTAAGCAAATATTTGCCCATGTAATGTCACTCCTTTTTGTTATTTTTTGCATTTTCATCTAATTTATTCGCCAAAATTAAACAAAAAGCATCTAAATTTTTATATTTGATAACGAAAAGCTAGAGGATGATACAATCATCCCCTAGCGAATCAATATCTATTTTATTCTATCAAAATATTATCTATAATTCAATAGTATATCTTACCAAAGTCCGATAACCTTAGTCATATATCCTCCACCTTCAGGTAAGAAAGTGTCTAGATATGTAGATGGATCACCATAGTCAGGACCCCAACCAGAACCATAGAATACGTCATAGTTACCAGCAGCACCATTTGCAGCTCTATAACCAGATGCATAGTAATCATCAGTTGTTGTAGCAGAAACTAAGTTAACTTGTACCCATTGACCTAATACGCCTTCAACTGAGTTCTTGTATGCGTTAGCTTGCTTAGTTTGGTTAGAACTTCCGCTATAGTAGAAAATGTCGATTTGAATCTTATCAGAACCAATTTCAGAACCAATTTCAGCCATTGCAGCTTCCATATACTTAACTGATTCAGTAGGATTATACCAAGAGTTATTACCATCTTGTAAATTAACATCAACTAAACCTTCTTGTTCAAGGAAGTATTCAACCATTACACCATAATCTGTATTAGCAGCAAATGACTTTCCGTCGATTGTTACAGCTTCAGTAGTACTACAGAAGTTATATGGAGTATACATATTTCTTAATGAGTTAAGCTTTAATGTATCACCAACAGATTGAGCATTGTAAGTAGCCTTATCGAATGCACGGTTAAGCGCTAAACGGAAGTTTTGGTTATTCATAGCAATATGAGTAGCCTTAACTTGCTTTTCATTCTTATTAGTTTCAACACCACCATTAGATAATACATAAGTTTGACGATTTAAGTTGTTAGCTGCGAAATATGTAGTAGCTACTGTATCAGTTACATAACTATATTCATCAAATAAACCATCTGCTTTAGCTTGTTCAATAGCAGTTGTATTTAAACCAGCACCATCAGTATCGCCATTCTTAGCATACTTATAAGCTGCTAATGTATCAGAACCATCATTGTAAATCCACTTGATTTGCTTAATAGTTGGATCGTTTGTAGTATCAGTATCTACTGCTGCCCAGTAGTTAGTATTAGCCTTGAATAATACTTCACCATTGTCTTGGTACTTATCCATGTAGTAAGCACCACAAGTTAATACGTTATCCTTGCTTACACCATATGTGTATGAAGTTGAAGCTGCAGCGGCAGCATATTCAGCTCTACCTAAAGCACCACCTTGAGATAAGAAGTAATCCTTATTTAATGGTTGGAAGATATTATAAGATAAGTAAGTTTCAAAATATGATAAATCAGAGCATGTAGTATATGTTAATGTATAATCATCTACTGCCTTTACACCAACTTTTGAGAAGTCAGTAATTTCACCATATAAGTATTCAGATGCATTAACGATTACACCTTCAACTAGGTATTCTAGACCACCAGCAGCATCTAACATGTGTTGGAACCCAGTAACAAAGTCATGTGCAGTTACAGGATATGTAGTCTTTGTACCATCTGAAGCCTTTGCCCAGAATACGTTTTGACGAATCTTGAATGTATAAGTTACAGTACCATCTGCATTCTTAGTCTTTGTAGGTAATGCTTCAGCTAATGCTGGAACTAATTCATTTTCACCATTGTATTCAACTAAACCATCAACTAAGTTAACTAATACTTCTGAATCTGATGCCATTGATGTAGCTAACCAGTCCCAAGTAGCAGTACCTTCACTATATGTTAATGTATATGTATCTTGTAAAGTATAACCCTTACCCTTTAGGTATTCTGCAGCATATGCATTGTGATCATAGCCTTCAGTACCCTTCTTAGCTTGGTAGTTTTCTAACATAGCTGCTCTATCAGAAGCCTTAATTAAGTCTGTAGCAACAACTAAGTTCTTATATCTGTATTCATCAGTTCCCCATAAAGCAAATGGTGCTGTACGTGGAGCAACTGCAGTAAATGCATAGTTACCACCAGATGTTGTAGTTGGTAAGAATACACCTGAAGCTAATAATTGAGCTTCTGCCTTTGCCATATAAGCAAATTTTTCACTAATAGATGTTTTTGTTTTTGCCTCTGCATATGTAGCACTATAGTCACTTAAAGCTGCTTCATATAATTGAGTATCATTTTCTGCTGATGTACCAGCAGCCTTTACTAATCTAGCATTCTTTTGACTTGGAGATTCATTTCCACCACATGATGCTAAGCTTACCGCAGCTAAACCCGCTAGAGCTACTGCTGCACTAATTTTTTTCATTTTCATAATATAATTTCTCCTTTTTTTAAATTTCTTACATTATAGCACTATAAATTTTTTAAATCAATACTTTTTTTGTTTTTTCTTTAAAAAAAATGCACTTTTTTTATAAAAATTGAATAAAATAGGCATTTTTGTGAAATTTTATTCATTTTCGAAGATAAAAATACCGAGTAAAGCGTTTTCATTTTTTTGTTTTACATATTTATATTAAATAATATTTATCAAATTTGATTATTATTCAGTATTCTTGTGTTTTTTTTGTTTAAATCATTACTTATTATACATCTTTACAATTTTTATTAAAAAATGTAAAATACAAACATAAACATTATTAAAGGAGATTTCAAGCGTGAACAAATTTTTCAACGTATTAGGTTATATATTAATCGGTGTATTAGGTTATATATTAATCGGTATTATTTTACTGCCTTTAGCTTTAGTAGCATTATATTTATCATTGGGTGGTGGCGTATTCATCCTATTATATATAAAAAATAGAATGAAATATGGAAAGATGAACAATCCAGCTTCTAAACCATATAAAAATTTATCGGCAGTATTAATTATTTTATTATCTTTATTTATATATATGCAATTTGGCATTGCACCATTAACTGTTGTCGGATATTTTAAAATACAACTCATCGTATTTATTGGTTTAATTCCAATGTGCATCTACTTCTTAAAAAATCTTAAAAATCAAATATCTTGATTTAAATAATAAATTATAGTAAAATAATCACAGTACTTATATTATTTTAGTTTTTAGCGATTGACAGATGGTGAAAGTGTCAAAACGGTATTATAGGGAATTGGTTAACACTTGAATATTTAAAAGAGCTAATTACTACAATTAGAATTAAGGTGGCACCGCGCATTTATTGCGTCCTTAAGCATATTATTGCTTGTGGACGCTTTTTTTATTCAATAAGGAGGAATTGATATGAGATTTATATCTGGTATTCAACCAAGTGGAAATATCACACTTGGAAATTATTTAGGAGCTGTAAAAAACTTTGTTAAGATGCAAGATAACGAAGCATTTACAGATATTTTAGTTTTCATTGCTGACTTGCACGCAATTACAGTAAATCAAGATAAACAGGAGTTAAGAAAAAATATTAAATCATTAGCTGCACTTTATATCGCATGCGGATTAAACCCTGAGCGTGCACATATATTTATTCAATCAGAGGTCCCACACCACGCTGAGCTTGGTTGGGTATTACAATGCAATGGTTATATTGGTGAGCTTGAAAGAATGACACAATATAAGGATAAAAAGGAGCGTCAGGTTGCAGGTGTAACTGTAGGTCTTCTTACTTACCCTTCTTTAATGGCTGCAGATATATTATTATATGATGCAAATGTCGTACCTGTTGGCGTAGATCAAAAGCAACACCTAGAGCTTACTCGTGATTTAGCTATTAGATTCAATAATAAATATGGCGAAACATTTGTTGTACCTGAGCCATACATAGCACCTAAGGGAGCTAAAATTATGTCATTAGCTGATCCTACTAAGAAAATGAGCAAGTCTGATGAAAATCCAAAGGCTTATATTGCTCTTCTTGATGATATTAATGTTATTAAAAAGAAAATTAAGAGCGCTGTAACTGATAGTGATGGATTCATTAAATATGACCCTGAAAATAAGCCTGGAATTTCAAATTTATTAACTATTATGTCTTGTGTTACAAATACCTCTATTGATGAGCTTGTTGAGCAATTCAAGGATAGCAACTACGCAACATTTAAGGAAGCTGTTGCCGAGGCTGTCGCAAATGAAATTAAGCCTATTCAAGAAAGATATAACGCAATTATCAATTCTAAGGAATTAGATCAAATATTAGATAATGGTAGAGATTATGCTTGTTTCCTTGCAAGAAAGAAAATTAATAAGGTATACAACAAGGTAGGCTTAGGAAGAAAACGATAAGTAAAAGTGGATTGCATGTGCAATCCATTTTTTAATTCATCTTAAAGTTTTTCAATATATTATTAATGTCTATATTGTTTAAAAAGCTAGGCAATATATCCTCCTTTATATTAGCCTCACTTAATTTAATAAGCTCTAAATTATTATTATATATTTTAAGAAGACAAATAGGCATAACACTTATATTACCACTAACACCATCACCATTATTAGATTTAATATCTGTTTTTAAATTCAAAAACGATATTTTAATCTTATAAACTGGTATTATAAAAAGGTTATCCCCAACCTCCTCCTTAGCACCTAAAACTAATCTGCCATCTAATAGCTTCACTATATAGCTAAAGCTTTCCACTAATATTCAATCCTCACATTATATTTTTTGTACCAATAATCAATTTGATATAAATATGCCATTAAAGCTGTTTTACGCATCAGCTGACCATACCATGGTACATCTAGCTCATTTGAGCTATCAAGCAATTCATTTAACTTATCTATATTAAATAATTCATGTAATATACTACTCTTATCGTCTAAAGCATTCTTAAGCAATTCCTTCACTATATTAGTATATTCTATTGAATTACTTTTAGGGTATGGGCTCTTTTTTCTTTTTATAGCCTCATCTAATACCTCACCTGTAAAGGCATCCCTTAAAAGCTTCTTTTCAACCTTTGATTTATATTTATATTTAAAAGGTATATTATATAAGGCCTCAACTAAATCCTTATCACAAAATGGAACCCTAGCCTCTAAGGATGAGCCCATTGCCATTCTATCCTTTCTATCAAGAAGATTTGTCATAAAATATTTAATATTAATATAGGTCATTTCCCTATGCCTTCTATCTAATTCATTCACATTAGATGGCATAGGAGCTGACTTAATAGCCCTACGATATTCCTTTTTTACATAATCGTATAGCTTAAGCCTTTCCTTCCATTTATCATTAAGTAATGATTCTCTATATTCTAATCCTCTTATCCAAGGAAATACCTTATATTCCTTATCCCTGTTATAATACCATGAATAGCCACCAAATATTTCATCAGCACATTCACCAGATAGCACAACCTTATATTTCTCACTAACACTATTTGCAGCACATATTAATGAGCTATCAATATCAGTCATTCCAGGAGCATCCCTTAAATCTACCGCTCTTTTTAAATTAGATATAATATCCTCATTAGTTACCTTAGCCAAATTGAAATTAGATTTTATATCCTCACTAACCATTTTAGCATATCCAGTATCATTAGAGTGCTCAAACTCATTAGGCTTAAGCTCCTCATTATCCGTATACAAAACGGTATATGTATCTAAATTACCCTTTTCCTTAGAAACTAACGTTGAAATAATTGAGGAATCTAAGCCTCCAGATAGAAATGTAGAGACATATACACCTGACATTAGATTTCTTTTCACAGCCTTCTCTACTAAATCCTTAATCAATATAACTGTGTCATTATAACTCTTTTTATAATTATAGGCTGGTATCCTATAATATTCAGTTATCGTTAGCTCCTTACCATCAAATTTCAAACAATGACCTGGCGGTAGCTCATATATATCCTTATAAATGGTTTTACCCTTACTATGAGATGGTCCCATACCTAAAAGTTCACATAGCCCCTCACCTGTAACAACAGCGTTATTTGTATATGCTAGTATTGCCTTTATTTCACTTGCTGCAATAATATCATTATCAATAATCGTATAATATAAAGGCTTTATACCAAACATATCTCTTACTGCATATATTGTTTCATTATCTGTATAAACAAATGAAAACATACCATTTATTTTATTTAATATTTCCATTTTATATTTGTTTAATAGCTTTAATAAAAGCAATGTATCAGATTTAAAGCTTAGCTTATCATCTAATAATAATGATAGCTCATCATAATTATATATTTCACCATTATATATTAAATGCTGATTTACATCCGACATAGGCTGTAAAGCGTTAATCGGATTCATTATAGCAAGCCTTTTATGGCCGAAGGAATGCAATTTAGTAAATAAATATCCCTCATCATCAGGCCCTCTATGATTCATAGTATCACATGCTTTAAAAAATTTATTTAAATCCGTCTTAGTATTAAAATTACTTTTATATAAAATTCCACTCAAAATATCACTTCCAATATTATAGTATGAAGCAATGCAAAAAAAGTGAAAAAAAGTAATCCAAAACCGGATTACTTAAATCTTATTATTCAAATTATTAATTTCTTTATAATTTGTATTATCAAATCCAAGTGGTACTAAAGTTATATAGCCACTATCAGCCAAATATACATCAGTATCAGGATTTTGATCATGAATTTCCTCTTCGCTCTTAACATCATATAAGCCATCAGCATTCTTCTTAAACTTAGTATCAAATATCTTAACACCTTGTCTACATACCTTATAGCCAACAGATTCATCAAACTTCTTAGTAGGGAAATTAATATTTAATATGTATTCACTAGAATATAGCTTTTCATCAAATACCTTAGCTAATACATCCTTAATTTCAGCATTAACAATATCAAAAGAATCAAAATCAGTTGAAACAGCTACTGAAGGAATACCCTCAATTAAAGCCTCACGAGCCCCTGCAACAGTACCTGAATAAATAACATCAGTACCTAAATTTAATCCATTATTTACACCTGAAAATACTAAATCAAATTTAACATCTAAAATTCCTGTAGCAAGACGTACACAGTCCGCAGGCATACCACTTGTTTTATAACAAATAGCTCCATCAATTTCATCTACTGCTTCAAATGAAAGCGGCTTATGTAATATTACCTTATGGCTAGCCGCACTACGCGGTCTATCTGGAGCAACAACATAAACGTTACCATATTTCAATAATGCAGTAGCTAATATTTTTATTCCGATTGCCTTAATGCCATCATCATTAACAACAAGTATATTCATATATTACCCTCTTGCACTTTCTATAAGCTTATCAAATAACTTTTGAGAGGCTTCATCAACAAGCATTTCAGGATGCCATTGGAAGCCCCATAAAAAGCTTTTTTCAGGTGCGTAAAATGCTTCAACTAATCCATCCTCAGATACAGCCATTGGTGCTAATTCATTAGATAATATCTTAATACCCTGATGATGACAGCTATTAGCTCCCATCTCATCTCCAACAATATTGTATAAAGGTGTATTTTCTAATACCTTAACATAATGCTCATAATTACTGTAAGGACGCTCCATACGGTGATTAATACCACCAAACTCAATTATTAAATCCTGATATAGCTTACCACCTAATAATGAATTGATTAATTGGCATCCTCTACATATACCTAAAATTGGCTTATTAGCGTCATAGGCAGCCTTGAATACCTTCATTTCTAATTCATCTCTTAAATGATTAATATCTCCACAATGTGGCAGCTTATCCTCATCATATAATGCAGGATTTACATCATCTCCACCAGTGAAAATATATCCATCAATATGATCATTTAAAGTAATAATATCATCCTCTGCTAATTCAAGTGGTAATATAACTGGAATACCGCCAGCATTTTTAACCTTTTCTAAATAAAGAGGAAGCATCCATAGGCTTTCCATCTTCATATCATATAATGGCAAAATACCAATAATTGGTTTTTTCATTTTACGACCTCACTTCTATTTTTGATCTTTGGGCAGCTTAAATACCTTAACAGGCTTGATTAAACATTTAATTGCCTTTAAAAATTTATAATTTGCAAAATGCATTATAGCCTCTGCTTGATTATATTTTAATGTACCTCTAGAGCTCATAACCATACCATTTAAACTATTAGAAACTAAGGAATCATATAAAAACTCACTAGCCTTTAGTCTATTTTCTCTTTCAATAGGATCCTTAACCTTTAATGCTTTTTTTCTAGCTCCTTTAGGCAGCGTCATTATAATATTATAAATCATTCTTCCTGTCAAGGTTTCTTTTAAATTAGATACCCTAGATAGCATAGTTATTGGTCTTTTTTCTATAGGCTTTGGTATTTTAATGCCACTCATTTGCTCAAAAATAGAATTTGTTACATAATTAGATGATAATTGATTATAAATATTATTTATCTCATCGGCATATTGATTATCACTTTTTTCGCCATTTATATCTAAT
>JAZQVB010000030.1:0-8470 GCA_045631605.1 Anaeroplasma sp. | reverse complement strand
ATGGTACATTAACTATTACATTATCAGCTGGTAGTCATACAATTACAAAGGGCGATTCAATAAATCTATTCCTAATCATCTTAAAATAATAAGATAATATATAAACACTCAGCTTAGCTGGGTGTTTTCTTTTTATCAATGTTTTATAGACAATAATGTAGAAATATGATATAATTTAAAAAACGTTTTCATGGAGGTTATATATGAAAAAGAAGATATTAACAGGTGTAATTCTTACAAGTGCTTTATTGATGACAGCATGTACAAGTAAGAATCCTACACCAAAACCTACAACAGGTATTCCAACAACGGAATCGCCTACTACAGAATTACCTACAACTGTCCCAACAACAGTTCCGACAGATGTTCCAACAACTGTTCCAACAACAGTTCCGACAGATGTTCCAACAACTACGCCTGATGTTCCTACTACATCAGAGGTACCTACTAAACCAGAGGTTACACTTCCTGAAAAGTATAAAGAAATTGTTAATAGTGGATATTGCATTATAAATAATGATTTTAATAGTTATAGTGCTACTGATAAGCTAGCTAATTTCTCATCATGGGGTACTTCAGGATTCTATCAATATTTAAATGTTAAAAATGCTGATGGAAATTCAACAACTAATTATGTAGATTTATCTGAAGGATATGCTAAAAGTATTGATACTTCAGGAGATGGGACTCAAATCGTTATAGATTATGGTCAAACTATGACTGATGGTACTATTGAAGGATATTATGAGGCTACAACTGTAGCTGCAGGTAATAGCTGGACATTTATGCAATTTTATGGTACATCACAAACTAAAACTGAAATAAGTGAAGTTTTTGGTATTAGAGCTGATGCTGGTGTATTAAAATATAGACTAGATGGTGGTAGTCCAGTTTCTGCATTAAATGACATTTCAGTTACTGATACTACATATAAAGTACATTTTGTAATTAATTTAGATAACAATACAATTACTGTTACAATTAATGATCAACCATTTGTTACAGATTTAGCTGTTTCATTAACTAGTATCGCAGGTCATAAATTAGTAACAAGTGATGCTGGAAGCAAGCTAGTTCATCTTGATAACTTTGCAGTATCATATGAAAATGTAGATGTTGCTACATACAAGGCTAACGCCTTAGCACAATTAGAAACAGAATATAATAGCTATGATGCTACTAAATATGCAAGTATTGCTGAAGAATTACAATCAGTATATTTAACAGCTAAGGCATCGATTAATGCATCTACAGATAAGGGTGAAATATCAAGCTTTATCACTGAAGCATTTGCTGATTTTGCTATATATGTGTATACTTATGATTTAGAAAACTGTGTTGATAAGTCATTATATGTGGAAAATGCAACAGCTTTAGCATCTGCAATTTCAGCAGGAAAGAATAATATTAAATCAGCTAAATCAAAGAGTGAAGCTGCAAGTGCTTATAATGCTGCAGTGCTTCAAGTTAAGGCTGTTAAAACAGACGCACAATTATTAGACGATGCTAAGAAATCTGCAATAGAAGAAATTAGTAACTATAAGGATTCAGCTTTATATGCAGAAAGTATTAATGAATATAATCAAATTATTAATAATGCTAAAACAACAATTAATAATGCTAATAGCATCGCGTTAATTGAATATGCTGTTGATAATGCAAAAACTCAATTGGATGCATTGAAGACTGATGCTCAATTACTAGAGGTAGCTAAGCAAGAATTAATTACACAACTAGAAGCAAAGAAGAATTTACTTGTTAACGAGCTTAATGGTGTGTCTGCATCAGCAGTAGAAGAAATTAATCAAATTTTCTTAACTGCTAAAAATAGTATTAATTCAGCAGCTAATTTTGCAAATGCTAATATCGCATTTGATGCTGCATATGTTGAAATGCAAAGTGTATATGAGTATGCTATGCTTTCTTTAGATGAATATATTGTTTATGCAAAGGGTGAATTATCTACTTATGCACAAGCTAAAATAGTTAAATATCCAGATCATTCTACTCAAATTACAAGTATTTTAAATCAACAATTAACTATTATTTCATCATCTACAACAAAGGATAATGTTAAGACTAATTTAACAGCTAGTATTGCTGCTATTGATGATTATATTAAGCAAAATATCGTAGAATTTAATGTTACATTAGCTAAGGGCGATATGGAATCAGCTTATGTAGAATTTGAAATCCTAGAGGATGCTGATTCATATAATGTTTATTACAAAGGTAAAAATGAAGGCGAAGATAAGTATGTAAAGATTGATGATATGCTTATTAGAAAATATCCTGATACAATGAGAGCTGACGTTGTTGGTCTTGCTGCTGGTAACTATTCAATTAAGGTTGCTGCAGTTGCTAATGGCGAGGAATATGTTTCTGTTGTTAATGATGTTGAAGTATTATCATACGATAGATCAGGATTTGCATTCTCAAGCCAATCTCCTATTGGTGATGCATCAGGTGCTTATAATGCTAATGGTACTTTAAAGAGTGGTGCTCAAGTAGTATATGTAACTAAGGATAATGCTAAGACTTGTACAGCTATAGTAAATGGTACAACTGTTGCTGGCTTCCAATCTATTTTAGATGCTAAACAAAAGAAGGGAACTTCTGGTGATATTATTTGCTTTAGAATAATTGGTACTGTATCTAAGTCTGATTTGGATCATATTTCTTCATCAAGTGAAGGATTACAAATAAAGGGAGCAGCTGCTCAAACTAATATGAATATTACTATTGAAGGTATCGGTGAGGATGCTACAATCAATGGATTTGGTATGCTAATTAGAAACTGTGCTAACGTAGAGGTTAGAAATATTGGTGTTATTAACTTTATGGATGATGGTATTTCTGTAGATACAGATAACTGCAACCTATGGTTACATGACAATGATTTCTTCTATGGAAATGCTGGTGGAGATGCTGACCAAGCTAAGGGTGATGGTTCATTAGACGTTAAAAAATCACAATATATTACAATTTCTTATAACCATTTCTGGGATTCAGGTAAGTGTAACTTACTTGATGCTTCAGTTGGTACTGCATCAAATTATATGACGTATCACCATAACTGGTTTGACCATTCAGATTCTCGTCATCCACGTGTTAGAAATGCAAATTCAGTACACGTTTATAATAACTACTATGATGGTGTAGCTAAATATGGTATTGGTGCTGCTGGTGGTGGTTCATCTGTATTTAGTGAGGCTAACTATTTTAGAAATACAGCTTATCCTATGCTAATTTCAAAACAAGGCTCTGATATCGCAACTGACGATAAGGGCACATTCTCTGGTGAGGATGGCGGTATTATTAAGTCATATGGAGATGTTATAGTTGGCGGTACATTTAGACCATATTCATCTTCAAATTCAGTTGAATTTGATGCGTATGTAGCTTCAGCAAGAGATGAAGTTGTATCAAATACAATCAAATCAAAACAAGGTGGACATACGTATTCTAATTTTGATACTGCAGCTACAATGTATACATATACAGCACAAACTGCTGAAGAAGCTAAGAATACTGTAGAAATGTATGCTGGACGTATCAATGGTGGCGATTTACAATATGATTTCAATGATGCTGTAGAAGATACAAATTATGATATTATTTCTGAATTTAAATCAATGGTTGTTAATTATAAAACTACATTAGTTTCAATTCAAGGAGCTTCATCAAGTGGTACTGGTACTGGTGGTTCAACTGATTCAGGAAATACTGGTGGAAGCACTGGTGGCGATTCAGATAATACGGGCGGCAATACAGGAAATGAAGGAACTCCAGAGGTAACAGGGGCTCATACATACAATTGGACAACAACTGATGGAAACAGCTCAATTTTCAGTGTTACAGGCAATACATCAACTTCAAAAGGTACTGCAACATATAATGGTGCTTCATATACTAAATGCTTAAAAATGGAAAGTGCAACTAATATTTCATTTACAACAACAAGTGAAATGACATTAACATTAGTGTTTGGTCCAACTGAAGGCGGTAAGGGAGTAAAGATTGATGGAACTAAAACTACAGTTGGTTCTGATGGTACATTAACTATTACATTATCAGCTGGTAGTCATACAATTACAAAGGGCGATTCAATCAATTTATTCTTAATATTATTAAATTAATATAAAAATAATACTCAAAGTGCAGGCTTTGAGTATTTTTTTCTAGAATAAATTTTACTTTATGATATAATAATTTCGAATTAGAATTGAAGGAGTGATTATATGATTTATAATCAAATTTTAGTTAGATTTGGTGACTTAACATTAAAGGGTAAAAATCAAAAGGTTTTCTTAAAAGCTTTATATAAATTAATGGATAAAAAAATGGAAGGTTTAAATGTTGAGGTAGAGCATCAGCATGATAGGATTTTTATTCATTTATTAGAAGAAGATGTAAATAAGGTAATCGAAAGATTAAATTTAGTTTCTGGTATTTCATCTTATTCACTTGTTGTTAAATGTTCAACTGACCTTCAAGATATGAAACAAACAGCATATGAGCTTATGAAGGAAGTAGTGAAAACAACTGCGACATTTAAGGTTACAACAAAACGTGCTAATAAGCAATATCCTATGCAATCAATGGAAATAACAAAGCATGTATCAGGCTATGTTTTAGCTAATCACAAGGGATTAAAGGTTGATGTTCATAATCCTGAGGTTGAGCTTAATTTAGAGGTTAGAAGAGATGCATGTTATTTATATAATACTAATATAAAAGCTTTAGGTGGTTTCCCTGTTGGTGTTGCCGGTAAGGGGTTATTAATGTTATCTGGTGGTATTGATTCTCCAGTAGCTGGTTTCCTAGCGATGAAGCAAGGTGTTGAAATTGAATGTATTCATTTCGAGTCTACGCCATTAACATCTATTGAATCAGCTCAAAAGGTTGTTGATTTAGTTAAGAAAATGGCTAAATATGCACCTAATAATAAGATTAATTTACATATGGTACCATTCAAGGAATTACATATGGCCTTACTTGATAATATTCCTGAAAGCTATAATATTACAATTATGAGAAGAATGATGTATAGAATTGCAACTGAAATAGCTAAGAGAAATAATTGCTTATGCATTATTAATGGTGAATCTGTTGGTCAGGTTGCATCTCAAACATTAGGTAGTATGCAAACTATTAATGCAGTTACTAACTTCCCAATTGTAAGACCATTAAGCACATACGATAAGGTTGATATTATTTCAATTTCAAGAAAAATTGATTGCTATGAACTTTCTATTAAACCATTTGAGGATTGCTGTACTGTATATGTGCCGAAGGCTCCTGCTACATCTCCAAAAATTGATAAGGCTGAATTATATGAAAAAGCATTTGATTATCAATCATTAGTTAATGAGGCTGTAGAAAATACTCAAGCTATAACTATTGATATGGATAGTGATTTAGATCTTGCAATGCTAGGCCTTGAGGTAAGAGAAGTTTTAAGAGAATTAAAATAATTTGTATAACTTTATCTTTTCTTGGGTATTCTAAATACTGCAAGGAGGTGAAATTATGCCAAATAACAAAAACTCCAATACTTCATCAAGTAATAAGAAGACAACAAGCAATAGTAGCCAAGAAAATGGTTCTATTGGTGGTAATATTACAAAAGAGGCTGTTGAAAGAGCAAAGATGTCAACAGACACTGAGGCATTAAAGCAAGAGGTTGCTGAAGAACTAGGAATTACTCCAGGCAAGAATGCAACTCCTGAAGAAAATGGTCGTGTCGGTGGAGAAATGACAAGAAAGCTTTTTAACAAGGGTAAGAAAAGCGAATAATATAAATGACTCTAATGTTTTGCATTAGAGTCTTATTTTTTTAGAAAATAAATTTTTTCAAAAAATTTTTCGATATTTTGTCTATTATTATATATGAGGAAGTATTTAGGTTTTCCTAAATGCTTTTTTATTTGCAGAAATAATAATGGAGGAAAGAAAAATGGAAAAGAAAATTAATGCAAATTTAACTCATCCCCTTGTGTTCAGTGCTATTTTTAAAAAACCAAAATATGCTAGTTTCTTAATAAATAGCCTTGGCGTATTAGGAACTATTAAGGAGGAGAATATTAAAGTTGAGGATTCAAGGATCTATAAAAACGTAGAGCTATTGGTTCCTGATATGGATGTATTAATAAGATTGGAGGATGGGCTTGTAGATATTGAAATGCAAAATCACAAAACAAAGTATGATATGGGTTCAAGACTTGTAGTATATCTTTCAAGTTTAATTCAATCATTACAAAAAAGAGGAAATGCATATAATAAGAGTAAGGCATGTGTAATAGGAATATTTAATTACAAGGTGTTTAATGATGATAATTATATGAGAGAATTTAAAATTAAATCAGAGTATGATGATGTATTTTCAGAGCACACAATATATATCTTTGAATTGACAAAAAAAGATAAGTGTGATAAAAAGGAATTAAGGGAGCTATTAGATTTTTTAAGTAAGGAAAAATATAATTACGAGGAGGAATCTGGTATTATGAAGGATATAGCTAAGGAAGTAGAAGAATTAACTGCAGATGAGAGTTTTTTATTTCACTTATCAAGATATGAGTTAAGAATGAAGGATTATTATTCTGAAATAGAAGCTCATAAGGAGGAAGCAATTGCCGAAGGTAGAGCTGAGGGCCTTGCCCAAGGTTTAGCAGAAGGTCGTGCAGAAGGACGCGCAGAAGGACGCGCAGAAGGAACGCTTGCTACTAACATTCTAAACGCAAAGAAAATGAAGGAATTAGGCTTAGATACTGAAATAATAATCAGTGTTACAGGATTAACTAAAGAAGAAATAGAAAAATTATAATAATATAGTCTTAGATAATTGTTATTGTCTAAGACTTTTTTCTTTATAAAGTACATAATATAAATTGGTGATATTTTGGAAAAAGATAAAGATATTTGTATAAAATTTAATAAAACTGGAATAGGTAGAAGTATAATAATGCTTCATGGTTGGGGAAGTAATAAGGAGGTATTTAATGGCATAATTAACAAATTGAAGTACAAATATACAATTTATAATTTAGATTTACCTGGATTTGGTGAAAGTAAAATTGATAGATCAGTATATTTAGACGAAAATGTAAAATTACTACATGAATTTATAATAACCAATAACATTATTAATCCTATTATTCTTGGACATTCATACGGTTGTAGAATTGCCGTTATATATGCCTCTATATACCCTGTTTTTGCTCTTATTTTGGTTTCTTCTCCTGGAGTTAAAGAGAAACTGTGTATAAAGAAAAAACTCAAAATAAAGGCATTTAAAGCTTTTAAGAAGGTTGGTATTGAATTGAATGTAGGATCTAGCGATTATAAAAATACCAATCCTATTACTCGTAGTATGTTAGTTGAGGCGGTTAATAGAGATTTAAGTGATAATATGCGTAAAAGTAAATGTTTAACGCTATTAATATATGGTGATAAAGATAAGGTGACAAATGTTCAATTAGCTAGAAAAGTTAACGAAAAAATAGAAAACAGTACGCTTGTTATTATTCAAGATGCTGAGCATTATCCTTTTTTAAATAAACCTATTAAAGTTTGTAATATTATAGAAAGTTTTATTGATGGAATTAGTGGGATAAATACACAATGTGGTTGATTTTGTTGTTCAATGCTGCTAACATTTAATTAACAAGAACTTTTATAATATGTATATTAAATGGAGGTTATTTATGAACAAGTATCAATTAGTTAATTATAATGGTTACCCACTTGTAAAAATAGATAATTATATTTTCTTAATAGATAGTGGATGCCCATTCTCTATAGCATTTACTAGGCTTACCAATGTTATTATAAATGGTATGGATTGTGTATCTAAATTTAGATATATGCCACATCATATGACTAATAATGATATGAATAATGCGTTTGGGCGTATTATAGATGGCTTTATTGGTTCTGATATATTAAGAAGCTTTTTTATATTAGAGATTGATTTGATTAATAATACTGTTATGTTTGGAAATACTGATAAAACGAAAAGTAATGTATCGACTTTATTTAATTTTAAAACTAATGTATTATTAAATGGTATGCCAGCAATTGCGTTTTTAGATACAGGTGCACACATTGTTATGATACAAAATAAATCATTTATTAAAAATGCTAATTTTATTTGTAAGTGTATTGAAGAATCTAATTCAGGAGCATTCACCTTAAATAAATATAATTCTATATTGCAGATTTCAACTATTTCTAAGGAAATAGAAGTGTTAGAGCATAATGGCATGATGCCATCTATGCCAGGTGTTGATTTATATTTTGGTTTGAATCAATTTGCAAGTGAATATTATGTCCTAGATTTCAAAGAAAATATATTTTATTTTAAGTAAAAATAATATATAACATTGATATGAATAAGTATTAAAATAATTTCATAAATAATGATTTGAGGTCATATTCTATAAAGAGGCTGGTATAGAATATGACC
>JAZQVB010000029.1:0-3423 GCA_045631605.1 Anaeroplasma sp. | reverse complement strand
CTTATTAATTTCTTCTATTTCTATTTGAGTATAATAAGGTTTCACTTTCCCCATTAAGACTATATTATCCTCAAAAATAAAATCATATTCCTCAACATAATAAAACTCAGGACAGTCCATAATTAAGCTTGTCCATACCTTAGATGCGATAATAAATTCATCTATTTTATAGACAAACAAAGGTAAATCATTATTTAAGGGTACAGTATCAAATTCATTAATATAAATAAATTTATATTGATTATTTATTAAGCATTCAGCCATAAATTTATATAATCTTTTTTCTGCAGTATTTAATTTTGAATAATAAAACCTATTATTGGTATTAAATACAATTGCCATATTACCAGCTCCTAATTATTTGATAAATACTCTTGTTATTCTTTCGGGTATTTCTCTTTTTGTATATTCTTCATTTGTTTCACCTAAGCAAACTGCAGCACAAGGTACAAAGTCCTCAGGTAAATTTAATTCATCTAATATTTCTTTATTTTTACATATAGCCGCAACAGCTCCCCAGATATAGCATGAACCTATATTAAGATTTGTAGCTGCCAAAGCGATATTATGAGACATAATAGCCGCATTTGAATACATTACATTTTCCATATGAGGTAATATATTTTTAGATGATATTAAAATTAGTGTAGGTGCACCATATAATGGATGCATATTTGGATTTTTAAATACCTCTGCAGCTAATTGATCTATTTTTCGTAATAGCTCCTTATTTTGAATAATAGTTAAATGTAGGCTTTCGTATTTCTTCATACCTACAGGAGCTGCATCACAAGCTTTTAAAATTATATTTAATTCTTCATCTGTAATGTTTTCACCTGTATAGCTTCTAATCGATTTTCTTTTTAATAATGTTTCCATAATCTATCCTTTCTACCAAATAAATGGTATTAATCTATACTTTACTTTCTTTTTATATTCCTTATATCCATTTAGATTTTCCTCTAACACCTTTTCTTCATTAAGTAATCTAGCTATTATTAAGGCTGGATATAATAAAAATATAAAAAATGCAATTAATGAGCCTAAAACTAGCGGCATCGATAAAAATAATATTATCGTTGCCATATACATTGGATGTCTTACAATACCATATAATCCTGTATCTATAACCTGTTGATTTTCTTCTATCTTGATAGTTCTTGATAAATAAGTATTTTCTCTTAATACCTCAGCCCACATTATATATGACAATAAAAATAGCATTGAAAATATATAAGGAATATATGAAGGTATTTCTAACCATTTAAATCTAAAATCTAATCCAGCAACAATAAATCCTACCATAAACATTAAGCCACTTAGCTTAATTATTATTCCTTGTTCAGCCTGTTTTTCTTTTACATCTAATCTTTTTCTAAGCAGCTCTGGATTTTTAATCATCATTATTATTCCTGCTAGAAGCATAGGAATAAATAATATTCCCATAAATAGCCAACCATTGTAATATTTAAATGTACCTGCAGGTAGGAATATTAATAATCCAACTAATGCTATTCCAAGCACAAACTTAATTATTGCCTCAAAAAATAATTTTACAGTCATATAATCGCCTATTTTAAAGCCGTTGTGTAATTGTCATAATAAACAATTTTAACATTTAAATTCTTCTTTATATATTCTTCAATTTCTAAAGAATATGTTGATATATTTACAGCATCTTTTCTTTTGAAAATAACTGCGTTCATTTTCATCTTGTTTTTTAAAGCTTTTTCTGAGGGTAGCTTAATTACCTCAATTTCATCCATATTAATTTCAAAATTACGATTATTACCATTTATAATAATAATTTTATCTTTTTTAAATTCAATATATGACTTACTTAAAGATGCCGCATTCGCTATAAATAATACTACCGCAAGAAATACTGGTAATATTAATCGTATTAAATTACTCTCCTTTGTTACTATAAACATTATTATAAATATTACTAATACTACCGCAAATATAGCTGCGTAAATTTTAAATAATTTTTCTTCTTGAACATTTCTTCTAAATTTCATATAAATCACCTATAATAAACTTAAAATTTTCGTTTTAATTTCATCTATTGCCTTGATAAATTCATCGTCAGATTTACCTGTAGGATCTTCAATTTCAAAATTAAAATCAAAATCATGACCTACAAATGGGCATGTTACATTGCACCCCATAGATACATAAATATCACATTTAGGAATATCTGTTAATAGCTTAGAATATTGAGTTTCCATATTTATGTTATATTTTTCTTTCATAATTCTTACTGCATCCTGGTTAATTTGGGGCTTCAATTCAGTTCCAGCAGAATAAGCTTCTAAATCAAGTCTATGTTTTTTACATAATGCCTCAGCAATCTGACTTCTACAGGAATTATGTACACATACAAAAGCAACCTTTTTCATTTTACACCTCATTATAAAATGGACATTTATCACTAATACATTGTTTATTTCTATTCGAATAGCTACACTTAATAGGAGTAATATCCATTTGTATTTTATATTTTTCCTTTGCAAAATTAACAATGCATGCTAAAGCCAAAAAAGCATTTCTTTTACAGCATCTAGGCCCGCCTATTTCACTCATTGTCTTTATTGCCAAAGATGTATATTCCATATTATCCTTATAATATGATGTTGAGCTTATTGGTGTTGTTTCATTAATTATAGATAAAGCCGCACCAATTGATGTAACTGAGCCACAAACTCCCCAATAGCCACACATAGCTCCAGGCATTTTAATTGTTCTTTCGGCTAGCATATCTAATGCTTCGTTTAGATTAATATTACCTCCAGCATTTTTATAGGCAGTCATAAATGACGCCCCATCTAAAAAATGATGTTCAGGTCCATGCATATTAATATAATCATTTTGCATAACTTCATTAATTATATCATATGGATTTTTACTTTTTGTAGCCAATAGGCTATCTTTGATTAATTTGTATTTTTCGTCAAGTGTATACATAAAATCCTCCTAATCAAAGGTTCCCCAATATCTTGTATAAATAACCCCTAGTGTTTTTTTTAAATCATCTCTTATTTGCATTTGAAAATGATCAAGCATGGTATTATATAATGAAATATCATTATTTATAAAGGTATCACCCTCTATAGAATATACATAATCATTATATATAAATTCTATAACATTATTCTTAATTTTATTAGATGCTGCATAAGCTTTTTCATATTTATTAAATTTCTTTTTCCATTTATTTAAAAGCTTTTGTAATTCCTCTGGAATATTCATATTTTCATAATCAACAATTTTAGTACTATTTTCATACCAAATGTCATGAATACCGTAACAAAAAGTATAGTAAACTATAGAATTTAATATACTTCAGCCCTTACGGTTGGGCTATATTATATACCTTCACTTTATTCTCCTATCATTTTTATGTTAGGGGATTACATAAAG
>JAZQVB010000028.1:0-1040 GCA_045631605.1 Anaeroplasma sp. | reverse complement strand
AAAATGATTAAAGAATTATTTAGCAAAATTAAAGAATATAATACAATTATCATTCATAGACATACACGACCTGATTTAGATGCTTTAGGTAGTCAAATTGGTTTATGTAAGGCTTTAAAGAATGCATATCCTGAAAAGGAGATTTATATGGTTGGTGATGAATCAATAAAATATGCATTTATGGGTAATATGGATGCAATTGATGATAGTAAATATGAGAATGCATTAGTAATTATATGTGATGTAGCTGTAAAGCATATGGTAAGTGATGATAGATACACCTTAGCTAAGGAGGTATATGTAATTGATCATCATAAAAATGAATGTGATGTAACAGCTAATCATATTGTTGATACAACTAGAGTAGCAGCTGCTGAATTTATTGCTCATTTATTATTAGAAAATAATATTGAGATTACACCAGATGCTGCAACTGCATTATATGGTGGATTAGTTACTGATAGTGGTCGATTCTTATATGGAGAATCTTTAGCAAATACATTTGAAATTGCTTCAAAGCTTATTGCTTGTGGTGCTAATGCTAAGTTTATCTATGATAATATTTATGTTGAATCGTTAGCTGATAAGCAAATGAAAAATTATTTTTCAAATAAGGTTGAATTTAAGGAAGGCGTTGCTTATTTAAAAAATGATAAGGAAGTATTTGAAATGTTCCCAAGAGAATTCAATGATATTTCTAGAGGTATGCTAAGTGTAATGAGTGGTATTGAGGAAATTAAGATTTGGCTTAATTTTACATATGATGTAGCTAAGAATGCTGTTATAGGTGAATTTAGAAGTAGAAATGTACCTATTGTTGATATTGCAAAGAAATATGGCGGTGGTGGCCATTTATTAGCCTGTGGTGCGACAATTACTAATTGGGATATGGTTGATAAGGTTATTGATGATTTTATAAGCCTATTAAAGGAATATGAAAATGCTAGCTAATATTCATTCATTTTTTGCTGGCGGTACTGTTGATGGTCCTGGTATTAGATATGTAATATTCTTTAAGGGATGCCCTTTAAGATGTAAAT
>JAZQVB010000027.1:0-1675 GCA_045631605.1 Anaeroplasma sp. | reverse complement strand
CAAGAAACAAACCTCACCATGTTTAAATATATTTTTACTTACATTTACAGCTATTATTGGATCTATTTCAATTTTATGCCTTATCATATTTATTTCCGGCACAAAATTATTTAGAGCAAATGATTATTATTCACAATTACCAATTGTAGAGGATACTACAGAAAATTTTGAAGAAATATATTCATTTGGCGATAGTGAGGTAATGCTGCCACTAATAGATAAGGATCTAGCGTTTAAGCTTGCAGAAGCCAAATTAGCTGACCACGGAGCACAATTCAAAATAGATTATGAAAATTTTACGCTTATGAGTGTTACTCGTAATGGTAAGCATGAATTAGTAAGAGTTTCACCACTTGAATACTCATCATTGTTTGTATCTATTGCAAAAATGAATCAAGGTTCAGTTGGATATATCGAAGTTAATGTAGTAACTAAAGAAGCTAAACTCGTAAAATTTGATGATGGATTAAAGTATATGCCTTCAGCAATATTAAAATACGATTTAAGAAGACATGTTTATTCAAAATACCCTGGAATACTATTTGACGAAACTAACTTTGAAATAGACAATAATGGAAATCCATATTGGGTAATTCCATCATACAAGCCAGAAATAGGTCTATACGGAGGCAAAAAGAATCAAGAGGTAATCGTATGTAATGCAATTACAGGAGAACTAAATAAATATGATTTAGGTAAAGAACCATCATGGCTAGATAGAGCCTATGATGAGGATATCTTATCATTCCAAGCAACTAACGCTTTAAGATATAAGCATGGATTTGCCAATGTACACTTTGGCGCTAAGGATGAGGTATTACAGGTAAGTGATGGCTATAATTACTTCGTAAAGGATGGCCATACATATTATGTAAGCTGTATAACATCACCATCAGAATCAGATCAAACATCAGTAGGATTCCTAACAATTGATTTAAAAACTGGTGAGGCGAAAAAGTATTTAATTCCTGGAATAACAGAAATGCGAGCTATGGAAATCGCAAAGCAGGATGAAAGAGTAAAAGCTCAACAATTTGAGGCTACTTGGCCTATATTAATAAACTATAAAGGTGTAGCAACATATTTTCTAGTTTTAAAGAATGATGTTCAAGCTCAAAAAATAGTATTTATTAATGTTCATGATGGTGCATTAGTTGCGATGGGAAATACCATTGATGAAGCAAAATCAGAATATAATCATTTACTTGCATCACATGGAGATGTAAGTGTTGTAGAATATACTTTTACAGGAACTGTAAATAGAACTAGAGACCTAATAAGCACTATAGAATTTACTTTAAATAATATAGATGGTTATTTCGTGATTGATGTAAACTTAAATATCACTGCTAGATTTTTACAGGTTGGTGATAATATTACTGTTAAAGTTAAACAATATGATGGTTATTATTATGTAACTGAAATTACTAAAACAAATTAAATCTATAACCTATAATATAAAGCTTAAAGATTAGAATCTATTTGGATTCTAATTTTTTTTGCAAAAAATCACATATAACACTTGCATTTTATCTTTTAAAATGGTTTTTGGCGTAAGCCGAAAACCATTTTATCTTTTAACAATATATAATTAAATCATCAATTGAAATTTACTTGACATGTCAATAGGAAGGAGGATTGAAATAACACAGTACATAGGAATACCATCAATAAT
>JAZQVB010000026.1:0-5428 GCA_045631605.1 Anaeroplasma sp. | reverse complement strand
AGCGGAATCTATAGTTAAAATATTGTTAGAAAATAAATATGAAGATGTTACTATTATAACCCCGTTTAAAAATCAAGCAGACTTAATTAATAAAAAGTTAAGAGAAAATAATATTGAAAATATGAATGCTGGTACAATTCATACAGTACAAGGGGCGGAAAAGAATACTATTATATTTTCAGCTGCCTTAAGTAGAAAAACTGGCCAACGTACGTTTAATTGGATTAAAAATAATCAACAATTGATTAATGTTGGTATATCTAGAGCCAAAAGAGATTTTATAATGGTTGGTGACGATAAGGTAATTGAAGCACTAGATAATGGTGAAAATAGTATTATTAAACAATTATGCGATTATGTTAAGAATAATGGTGATATTACTAATGTAAAGCCTTCACCACATGTAAAAAGAAATTACTCTAATGATTCAGTTGCTGAAAAAGAATTATATGATACATTATTACCATTCTTTGATAGACAAGATAGTATGAGTATTGAAAGAAATATTGCTGTATCTAAAGTGTTGAATATCGTGCCTGAGGCATGCTCAAATTATTATCATAAGGCAGAATTCGACTTTGTCATTATGAAGAAAAATGCATTTGGACAGCTTCGACCATTGCTAATAATTGAACTTGATGGTGGAGAACATATAAGTTGCGAAGAAACTTATACTAGAGATAGAAAGAAAGAGTTAATATGTAATGAAAATCAAATACCATTATTACACATTCCTAATTCTTTAACACTAGACTATAGCTTATTAATTGAATATTTATCTGAGAAATTGAAGGTTCCTAAGCAAGTGACCTTATTTGATTTATAGATGAGTTAATTATATGAATAACAAAGAATTTGTTAACATTTGTGATGTATGCGGAACTGAATTAATTGGCTTTATTGAAGGAATGTCTATTGGTTCTAAATGTCCTAAATGCAATGAGGTTAAGGTGGTAACATCATATTATGCTGTATTATCTAATGATCCTACAATATATGAGGTATCGTTATTACCTAATAATGATGCTAATAAGGATAATTTAAGAGATATAGCTAATCTTATGAATATAAGCTATACAAATGCTAAGGAATTACTTATAGCTGGGGGATTATTATTTTCTGGTAAAGCCTTAGATGTTGATGATAAAATTAAAAAGATTAGGAACACTAATTTAAAATTTAATATTATACCTGAATATAATATAAAAATAGATTGGTAAACTGTAGACCTATTAGCTGATGCTATTAGGTCTATTTTTTTTAATAAATATATTATCGTATTTTAAAGTGTTATGAAAAAATGTTATAATGAATGTGAAGTTTTAAGGAGTGATATTTTCATGATTGATAAGAAAAAAGAAATTGTTGAAGAAAAGATTTTTTGGGGAAGAATGGTTAAGGATTTTAAATTATATACAGCTAAAGAAGTTCATGAATTGTCTTTAGGAAAAGAAGAGTTTGTAACTGAAGATAATAAGTATGCACTTACATATGTGCATCCTTATGAAAGGAAAGGTAGACGAGATAAAAATTCTGATGGGAATGATAAGCCTAGAGTTAAGGTTAGTTCGTTTTTTAAAAGAAAGATTAGCTTGGAGGATTATCATGAATTATATGGAAAAGATCATGAATTATTAAGTGTAGGACATAAAGTTCATTATGCTGAGTCTGAATGGCATGCCACATGGAAAGAACGAGTAAAGGATTTTTGTAAAATTGAAAAAAGATTTTATCCTGATGGAAAATATCAGAGAGATGGTTATACAATTGCTGACGCATATTATGAGGAAACCAATACTGTAATTGAATTTCAAAAATCATTTGATGATGAAGCTCTAAAAAAAACTGATGTTTATAAGAAACAAAATGTAAGATTAATATGGTTATTTTATTTGCCTATTTTAGAGGTTTATGAAGTAAATGATGTATATAATTTAAGAGAAGATAATTTCTTTCATTTTTTCAGAATAACAGATTCTACACCGGATTTCTATGAGAATAATATAGTATTTGTTCAAGATAAAAATGATAAAATTTATTTAGTAAATGATTTGAAACGAGTTGAAGCAAATAGTGAATTACAAGCAACCGTTCGATATTTTGATAAAGATTTATTCTTTGAAACACCAAATGATTTTGTTGATTGGTTGAAAAAAGATTGGAAAAATAGTGAATATTACAGAAAAAACAAAGTAATTGATGATGTTTCTACATTACAAGTGATATTAGAAACATTTAATGATACTGACGTTAAAAAGGTTTATTTACAAGATATAAGTAAACCCGATAAATATGGCAGGCCTTTAATCTATTGTTTTTACAAAGAAAAAAGTAAATTCATCATGGACAAAGATGGAAGGTACGGATCTATTATATGTAAAATTGTAAACAATTGGTATGAGCCTAACTGGTTGGCTGATGAATTTTATCATAATCCTAATAACAAAAAATGGAGATTGCTTACAACTAATTTGAAAAAATATAGAAGTCATATAGAATTTAAAAAATAGATTCATACTCAAATAATATTATTATTTAATGCGTGTGTCAGTTAGAAAATATATTTATATAATGCATACCCGGAATGCCATAAGGTGTTCCGTTTTTTTCTTTATAAATATATTGTCATATTTTGAATTAGAAGAAAAAGATGCTATAATATAATAATACGATACGATAGGAGATTATTATGGTTGATTTTTATTATACGGATGAGGAATTTATTGAAGAGGCTTTAAAGGAGCTTGGTAAAGGAAGAATTAGATATAGAGCTATAGGAGGTAATATGGAAAATAAGAATGTAGTGATGCTGAAGCATCACCCTATGAATGTTAAATTTACAAATACATTTTATACTAGTCAGGTAGATGATGATCTATCTGATTATGTTGTTGTAGATGTAACATCACGTGTATTACGTGATAAGGAATTTATGAGTAAGCATCCTAGTTTTGCTTTAGAGCTATCTCCGTTTTTTATCGGTCCCGTAGTAGCATCTGATGGCGCTACAGCCTGCATTTTTGAGCATTTCTGGCAATGCGGTAAGGTTTATCCGTGTCACTATGAAAATGGTGAATTAACACCAGAATTCTTCAAATGGAGAGAGGCTTGGTATAATAAAAGGAAAACTACTGATAAGAATAAAACTAGACATCCTAATGAGGAATTAGGATATAGTGCTAGTGCTTGTATAGGTAATATTTATTATGAAAATGGTGAATATAGATTACTTGATTATGTTGAATCACGTAAGAAAATATATTTTGCTGAATACGCTAAGCTTGTATATAACACAGATTCATTTAAATATTTAAAGAGTATAGTAGATAGCGGTAAAAAGCTTGCTTTAGTAGATTTTGATGGATTTAATTATTATAGTGAAAATGCTATGAGAAAGAGATATGAATCATATTTAAACAGCTGTAAGAAGCATGGTGCTAAGCCTACACTTACTGAATCAGACTTTACAGCTATTAAAACTCTTAATGATGCCATTAATTGCTCATTTTTAGCTGTAGGACATGGCTTTGTTCTAAAAGCATTATTAGATGGAGCATTAGAGGTTATTGATGGTAATGTAATAGATCACTATGGCTTATTGAGGTAATAAAATGAAAAATATAGTAGTATTAGCTGGCTCATTTAATCCAATTACTAAGGCTCATAGAGCTGTATTAGAGTCTGCAGTAAATAGGATTGGAGCTGATTTAGGATTATTCGTAATCACGAATAATTCCTATTTAAATAAGAAAATAATTGTAGATCGTAAATCTAAAAGACCATTCATATTATCAGAGGAAGCTAGAGAGGAAATGATATCATCATTAAATGATATGTATCCTAAGCTTAAATTTGGTGGTAAGGAGCTAGGTGGAGAATCTCCATCTACCTATAAAACATTTAAAGCTATACAAAGAAAATATAAGGGATATAAGATACATTATTTAATTGGTGCTGATAAATTAGCTGGAATACCTAACTGGAGTAACGCAGCTGAAATTATTGATGAATTTGGTATTATTGTATTCCCTAGAGCTGGTATAGATTTAGATGGATTAATTGGAAATAATGAGCTATTAAAAAATAATAAGAATAATATTATTAAGCTAGATGAGATTGATGAAATAGCTAATATAAGCTCAACTAAATTAAGAGAATTATTCTTTAATGATCAAGATTATAGTATTATGATGGACGAAGGACCATATAACGTAATGAAGAAATACACCCCTTCGGATTTTAAGGAGCTAAGTGCTGAGGATATGATTAAATCTACTCTTATATATGGTGGTAGATTTAGTGGTAATCTAGCTAGAAAGCTTGTATATAACGAAAATACTAGATTATTTAATAGCTGGGATAATACTAGATTTGGTGATAAGGCTATTAAGGTCAATAATACTAGGGTATATAGTACCTCATTTAATGTAAATAGTGATAATTGCTATGACACCGTATTTAGCTGTGTGAATTCTGATTGTGCTGATGTAGCATTAGATTTAATAAATGAAGGATTAAATCCTGCAATATTAAATTTAGCTTCTAACACAATGCCTTGTGGAGGCTATAGGGATGGTACAAATGCACAGGAGGAATCATTATGCTATATGTCTACACTATCACAATCATTATTACAATTTGCGAATGCTAAATTAAAAATATTTAAGGAATCTAATTTAATTAATATACCTAATGTATATCCTTTAGATATTAATTATGGTGGTATTTATTCACCTAATGTAGTATTCTTTAGAAATAATATTGATAAATATTATTCCTTAAGAGAAAACATATTTGAATGTGGAATAATCTCAGTAGCCTCATTAGCTAATACTGATTATTTAAAATATTGTGATGATGATTCTAAATATTTTAATGGTGATTTATTAAATAATAAAGGTATAGAAATAGAAAAGAATAAGATAAGAACAATATTAAGAATAGGTTTAGATAATAATCACGATTCATTAATATTAGGCGCATTTGGATGTGGTGTATACCATCTAGACTGTAATCAGGTTGTAAATCTATTTAATGAGGTATTTAATGAAATAGAATTTAAAAATAAATTTAAGAAAATAGTATTTGCGATATATGAAGGTGCAGGTAGTAGCCGCAGGATTGTTGGCGAAAATGGTAAATTTAAGCCATTTTATGATATTTTTAAAAAATGAGGTAAGGTATGAAATATTTTGTATTTACTGACCTACATAGCTGTATAGATAAATTGAATGAAGAATTGAAACTTAGGGGCTATGATGAAAATAACAATGATCATATGCTGTTATTTTTAGGTGATGCCTTTGATAAAGGTCATAAGCATTATGAAACATTTAAATTTATTGAGCATGCTGTAAAAAATAATAAATTAATTTGGGTGTTAGGAAATCATGACTATTATTTATTAAATTCCTTAAGTAAAGGTACT
>JAZQVB010000025.1:0-13302 GCA_045631605.1 Anaeroplasma sp. | reverse complement strand
AATGAATATTATGTACTTACTCCACTTGTAGAGTCTAAAGCTCAGCTTACTATTCCAGTTAATAATCCATTAACTATGGAAAGATTACATAGTTTATTATCTGAAGCTGAAATTAATGATATTATTAATCAAATTACATATTTAGAGCCTTATTGGATAGATAATGAAAATGAACGTAAAAAGCAGTTTTCTGAAACTATTAAAAAAGGTGATAGATTAGAAACTATTAAAATTATTAAATCTGTAAAATTCCATCATATTTCACTTAAAGATAAAAATAGAAAACTTCATGCCTGTGATGATCAAGCAATGAAGGAAGCAGAAAAAATAATTTGTGATGAATTCTCTTATGTTTTAAATAAACCAAAATCTGAAATACAAGCTCAAATTTTAGAAGAAATCCTAAAGGATGCTTAAGCTCGACTTAATGTTGAGCTTTTTATTTTATAAATGTTTTGAAATAAAAAAAGGAAACTAGACGTAGTTTCCTTTAATAATTAATATTGTTTTAGATATTAACCAAAGATACCTGGGAATAAATCTTCAATGTTTGAAGAATCTCCACCTTCAACAGAACCTTCACCTTGATTACTAAGAGCAATAATATCCTCAAGTTCAATTAATTCATCTATAATATTTGGTTGTGTATAGTTTTTAACTTCTTTTTTCATACTTATTACCTCTCTTAAGTATTATATCAATGTTGCAAGAATTGCCAAAAATACAATTCTAAGTATATAATACTACTTTTATCTACAATTGTCAACACATCAATATAATATAATTTCGAAATTATAAAATTTATGCGTTATTTACAATTGTATATTCCTTTACATTTGATGTTAATACCATATCTCCAAGTGTAAATTCGAAATATACAGTAATTGTTCTACCTACTAAAGCCTCATTATTAGCTAATAAACCATTAACTGTATATACTAAGTACCATGTATTATCAATTTCAACTTTAGCGTCCTTAACACTTGTATATACTGTATAAATATTTTTAGTTACATTACCATCATATCCAGTAATTTCTAAATAGAATTTAGCTGATGCATATTTAAGCTCTTCTTCTTTGATTCCTGAGATTGTACCAACAAATCTTATAGCATTTAAATCCTCAGAAATTTGTTCTTCTAATAATGTAGACTTATTTTGAATTTTAACATTTACATCAATACTATATCCTAATGGGAATGTTAAAGTAACCTTTTCTACTACATCCTTATCTACTGTAGGAGCTGTAATTACGCCTGTAGCTTTATCATAAGATAAAACCGAATTAGATTGTAATGAAACATTATAAATAGGTAATGTTGCATCTAAATTAATATTCTTTACTTGATTGTGAATATTAAAGTTTTCAGTTTCGATTAATGTAACATCATTAGCCTCGGCATAGAATACCTTATTATATTCCTTAACCTCAATATAATCTAAATCTAAATATTCAGTAGTTGTCGCTGCGGCAGATCTAATATTTAAGTCATATAAATTACCATTCCATGTAATATCCTCTACTACAGTATTATTTTTATAGTCCATTTGCGCACTATATAAATAATTACCATCTAAATATGCATGAATATAATCTTGACCATCTGCACTATTAGCTGCAGCCTCAATAATAACCTCAAAGCTATGCCAAGTATTAACCTTTATTAAATTAGCTGAATTTTGTACTGTTTGTGTTCCAGTACCTGGATTATATTGTAAATTGCCAGTCTTAATATTTAATAAATTAGCTGTAATATTATTTGTTGCAGCTTGACCAGTTTCTGTATTAACAACTGATGTACCCTTAGGCAAATACATTCTAATATATTTTTGAGTAGTTAAATCATTAACTCTAAATCTAACATTTATATATGCGTTAGTATCAGCCTTGTTAAATAAGCCTTTAGCTTGAGTTGTATTTCTAATGTTTAAATCCTTATTTGCAGCAATTAAGTTTGTTCTAGCATAGCTTGTACCATCATCATCTTGTCCTGATGTTACTGGCATTGCACCTGAATTAGACATAATGTTATATTTGCTGATAGCTGATGTAGTACCACTGATTGCTGAATCATATTCAAAATCTTGTGCAAAATCAATTCTATTAGTGTCATTAATTCTAATATAATCGATATCAAATGTTTCGCCAGCATATGCAGAACCTTGGATGTTTATATCATATAAATTACCATTCCAATTATTTGACTCTTCATTTGGCTTATCCATTTGCTCACTATATAAATGATATCCATCTAAATATGCATGTAAATAATCTTGATTGTCAGCTCTATTAGCTGCAATCTCGATAATTACATGTAATTCATGCCATACATTAACCTCTACCTTATTTGTTAAAGCAGTTAAAGTTTTAGAATTTAAACCAGTATTATATGCTACTTGATTTTTATTAAGATTTAATAATACAGCTGAATATGCATTTAATCCTGTTGCAGCAGGTAAATACATCTTAATTTGTTTTGATGCATTTAATGCATTAGTTCTAAATCTAATCTTTAAAGATGCATTAGTATTAGCTTTTTTCCATAATCCGTTATTTACATTTGTTGTATTTCTAAAATTGATTGTACCACCCTTAGACATTTCATATCTTAAATAATCAGTATTATCCTCATCCTTCTCAGATGTTAAAGTAAAGCCATCAATACTTGAATTGATATTAAACATCTTAGTTGCTACAGCATCATCAGTATAAGTAAATTCTTGTGCAAATTCATCGTATGTCTTAGCATTAACCATAAATGATGGTAGTGATAATGTAAATACGAACAAAAATGCAAAAATAAAAAATATTATTCTTTTCTTCATTTGTGTTCTCTCCATATTAAATTTTTATTTATTTGCAGGAAGGCTTGCCGCAGCAATAGATTGTCCAACACGTCTATTTGTTTCATCTGGTAATGAAATATCTAGATTCTTAAATGCTGGAAATTCCTTTGCTAAAACAGACTTACAAGTATCTAGGATGATATTGCCACCCTTTCCACCCATAACTCTTCCTAATAATAAGATGTGCTTAATATCGTAGAATCTAGCATAGAATGGAATTGTATATGCTAAATATGTACCGATACCTTCATAAATATCAACAGCTAAAGCGTCATCCTTATCCATTAATGCTTGAATTACCTTAAGCTTTTGAGCTGGAGTTAATCCCTCTTCAAACTTAAATCCACCTGCCTCAGCAAGCTTAATTACAGCGTCTTGAGAGAAATATTTACAACCTACACCGAAGTCGCCACTCCACTCATCTTGCATAGCACCCTTATTGAAATCTACAGGTACGAACGCAAGCTCACTTAACCAACCATTGATACCGCCGTCCTTGTTGATATAACCAACAGCCTCACTAGTACCCATTGCGATACCTAATACTTGGTTATCATTTAAATCAATACTACCTGCTAATGCAGTTACGTCACCATCATTTGCAACCTCTAGAGGTACATTACCCATTTCCTTTGCAATATTGATGTACATATTCTTTACATAGTCGCCATGCTTAGTCTTATCTACTTTTAAGAATAATGAGGCAACCATAATTTTATTATCAACATAAACACCGGCACTTGAGACACCAATTGTATCAACTCTTGGCATTTTAGATGCAGCTGTTTTCATGGCTGTTAAAATTTCATTATAGTGGTAAGTAGGATCCTCAGTAATTTTCGGATTCCATACAACCTCCTCACTATATACAACCTCACCATCAATTACAGCACTTACCTTTCTGTCGCTTCCACCAGCATCAAAGCCGATTCTACAACCATCAAGATAACCACCAACCTTCATTGAAGCACTCTTCAATGCAGGAATTTTTTCAATATATTCAACAACAAATTCTTGTTCATAAACACCAGACATAAAATCAACGTCAAATGCTCTAGCACCTGTTAATGAATAATCCTCTTTTGCCTTTTCGTAAATATATTTACTGCCAGCAATTTGAATTTTATAACCACCACATAACCATAAGATTGTCTTAATAAGTCTTTCAGCAAGCTCATAGTTTTCACTATCATTAATGCCATCCTTATAACCTTCATATGAATATACATAGTTATAGCCTAAATTTCTTTCAACTACGATTGAAATCGTAGTTTTTTCATTTTCAGATAGTAAAGAAACCTTCTTTTCATAATCTTCAATAGCTTTTATCATCGGATAAAAGTTAGGATCTAATTTAACGTTATACATATTTAAACCTCATTTTTAGTATATCTTTAAACGCAATGAAAAGTAGATTGTAAAAATCTACTTTTCTTAATGCTATTTTACAGCGCCAACCATAACACCCTTCTTGAAATACTTTTGGATGAATGGGAAAATGCACATTACTGGAACAATCGCAATAACGATTAATGCATACGCAGAAACCATACCTTGGAATGGATTTGCTGAGTCTCCACCACCAGAGTTTAAGATTGATCTAACGATTACTTGTAATGGTAATAATTCTGTTTTGCTACCTAATAATGTTTCAGCCCAGAAATAACCATTCCATCTATCGATTGCGTAGAATAAACCTACAGTTGTAATACCAGGAACACTCGCTGGAATATAGATACTAGTTAAAATTCTGAAGTGAGATGCACCATCAATTTGAGCTGATTCATCAATATCAGTTGGAATTGAAGCAAAATATGTTCTTAATAAGATTACATTATATGCAGTGAATGCGAATGGTAATAAGATACCAATTGCATTACCCTTCATACCATATGCTCTAATTTGTTCATATTGAGCAATCATACCAGGCTTTAACCACATTGTTAATACTACAACGATATTGAAATACTTAATAAACTTTAATCCTCTACGTGATAATACATATGCACATGTAATTGAGAAGAATAATGCTAATAATGTACCAACTATTGTATAGATAATTGTATTACCATATGATCTCCATACGTCCATATTAGCAAAATGCTCATTAAATCCTTCTAAATACCAGCCTTGTGGCCATAAAATAAATTCTTGTCTAGCTGTTGATTGAGAGAATTTAACTGGATCACTCACTGATGCAATAAAGATGTAGAAAATTGGATATAGCATTAATAAGCTTATTACTACTAGTAATACATCATTTACGATATTAATTATGTTATCAACTTTAATCTTTTTCATATCTAATCACCTACCATAATGCTGTATCAGAAACTTTCTTAGCTAGCTTATTAACTAATACTACTAATACAATCGCAACTACTGCATCGAAAATACCGATAGCTGCAGAAAGACCATAATTAGGAGCTTGGCTACCTAAAGTCATGTTATATACATAAGTACTTAAAATTTCAGAAGTAGCTTTATTACCCTTAACTTGTTGTAGGATTAATACCTTTTCATAACCTAAAGACATTAATTTACCAACCTTTAAGATTAATGTAATAATAATTGTTGGGGCAATACCAGGTAATGTAACATGCCAGATTTGCTTGAACTTACCAGCACCATCAATTGAAGCAGCTTCGAATAATGAAGTATCAATTGCTGATAATGCTGCAATATAAACTAATGAGTTATAACCAACAGTTTGCCATAAATCCATGATTGAATATATAATTCTAAAGTATCTTGGATCCTCTAACAAATTCTTTCTATCCATACCAAACCATTCAAAGATTGTTACAAGCATACCTGTATCAGCCTTTAAGAATTCGATAACTAAGTTACATACTACTACTGATGAAATGAAGAACGGAAGGAATGTTGCAGTTTGAGCAAAACCCTTAATTGCTCCATTCTTTGATTCATAAATCATAATCGCTAAAACGATAGCAGCTGGGAATCCAATTGCTAAAGTCATTAGATTTAATGCAAATGTATTTCCTAATAACTTCCAGAAATCACCTGCAGTAAAGAAATCTATATAATTGTCAAACCAACAAAATTCAGAACCTAAAAGACCAGCATGTGGTAATTTTACATTATCAGGTTGAGGATTATAATCTTGAAATGACATTATAACGTTTCTTCCAAAAGGTACAAAGACAAACATTACCATCCAAACTAAAGCTGGAATGAATAGTACATAGATTTGCCAATTGTACTTTATATGTTTTGCTATTTTATCTTTCATATTTACCTCCTATTATTTTACTTAAAATTTGTATTACTCTTCTATTGTTTGAGGAGCTTCTGCTTTTCTAATACGAAGAGTAGTTTCAAGATCAAATAGGTGGCATCTATCTAAATCAAATACAACATTGATATTTTCGCCTTGAATCTTAACCTTAGCGTCATTTACAGCGATAATATGTTGTTCTTCCATAATGAAGTGAACATATACCTCATGACCTAACATTTCAACGATAACATTGTTAGCCTTAACAATCCATTCTGGATGTTCTTCTTCAAATGTTGCCCCATAGTTAATATCTTCAGGTCTAATACCTAAAGCGATTGGCTTAGAAATTAATTCATTTTCCTTAACAACTTCAAACTTATCTGTAGGAAGCTTTAAGTTTAATTCTTTATTATCACTTACGAAGTAACCTTCTTCAGTAACTGTACCATTAATAAAGTTCATTGGAGGTGTACCAATAAATCCACCAACGAAGATGTTTTCAGGATATTGATAAATATATTCAGGTGTACCGATTTGTTGTACTCTACCATCCTTCATAACTACAATTCTATTAGCCATTGTCATAGCTTCGATTTGGTCATGTGTTACATAAATAGATGTTGCGTTTAATGATTTGTGTAATCTAGCGATTTCAGTACGCATGTGAACACGTAGTTTAGCATCTAGATTTGATAATGGTTCATCGTATAAATAAACCTTAGCATCTCTAACGATAGCACGTCCTAAAGCAACACGTTGACGTTGACCACCTGATAATGCCTTTGGCTTACGATATAAATATTGAGATAAGCCTAAAGTAACAGCTACCTCTTCAATTTTTTGCTTAATAATATCCTTTGGTACCTTTCTTAACTTTAAACCAAATGCCATATTATCAAATACAGTCATGTGTGGGTATAGCGCATAAGATTGGAAAACCATTGCGATACCACGGTTCTTTGATGGTACATCATTCATTAATTCACCATCAATTCTTAATTCACCACTACTAATTTCCTCAAGACCTGCAACCATACGTAAAGTAGTTGACTTACCACATCCTGATGGACCAACAAGAACGATAAACTCCTTGTCTTCAATTTCCAAATTGAAATCAAATACGGCTTGATTTCCGCCTGGATAAACCTTGTTAATGTTTTTTAAACTTACATTAGCCATTTTAACTAACCTCCTTGAATTTTTTTATTATGAATGCAGAAGCTCCGTAAATTCCTGCATCATTTTTAAGTTTAGATATAATTATATCAGTATTGCGAGCTTCAACGAATGATTCTGTTTCATAGTATCTCTTAATCTTATCTAATAAGAAATCTCCAGCATCACTAACTCCACCACCGATAATAAATGCGTTTGGATCAATAGTTAATGATAGAGTAGAAAAAACTCTAGCAATATATTTGGCTGCCTTTTCTACCGCTAAAACAGCTCCCTCTCTACCGTCCTTTGCACTTTCCATAACATGCTTTGCAGATGTGTACATATAGTTAATATTATATATTGAATTATAGTAATTTGCAAGTCGCTTAATACCTGTTGCAGATGCTACAGTTTCAAAGCATCCACGTCTTCCACAAGAGCATTTAAAGCCTATTTCGTCATCTACTAGAATATGGCCTATTTCACCACATAAGCCACTAGCTCCATCTTGAATAACTCCATTAGTAATTATTCCACCACCGATACCAGTACCAAGCGTAATAAATACTATCGATGAATATGCCTTATCCGATTTTACATATTCACCGTATGCTGCAAGCTTTGCATCATTGTAAATCGCAACATTACAATCATAACCGATTGCTTTTGTAAATTCTTCTTTTACATTTACATTTTTCCATTTTAAATTTACACAATTTAACGCAATGCCATCCTTAACATATCCTGGAATACCAATACCATATCCAATGATTTCATCAGTGCTTATGTTTTTAGTATTTAGATAAGATAATATATTACCTGCTAAATCCTTAAATAGACTACTAGATACAGTTTCAATTGACCACTTATCTAATAAATTATGATTTTCATCAAAAAATCCTATTTTAATTCTTGTCCCACCAATGTCAATTCCGAATACATACATAATTTATACCCTAATTTAACCTTGAATAAACAATTTTACCGCGGCATACAGTCATATATACATTGAAATCCTTATCAACAACTGTAAAGTCAGCATCCTTACCAATTTCAATAGAACCCTTTCTATTATCCACGCCTAAATTCTTAGCAGGATTAATAGTTGCACAATCTACTGCGTCAGTAAATGCTACACCAGTAGTATTCATAAAGTTTCTTACACCCTCATTCATCTTAAGTGTAGATCCTGCAAGAGTACCATTTTCTAATCTTGCTGCACCCTCACATACGAATACATCTTGTCCACCTAACATATACTTGCCATCTGGCATATATTTAGCTTCAATTGAATCTGTTATTAAGCAGATATTCTTTAAACCTTTATTTTTATATAATAAATTTACCGCAGCTGGTGATACGTGAATTAAATCACAAATTAATTCGCATGAGAATTTATCATTTAGCATAGCTGCACCTACTACACCTATATCTCTATGATGAACTCCTCTTTGTGCATTATATGTATGAGTAATTGATGTAGCACCTAAATTAGCTGCCTCATTACATTCATCATATGAGGCATTTGAATGTCCTATTGAGCCTACAATGTTATTTTCAACTAAATAAGTTGTAAAGTCCATTCCATTCTCCTCAGGAGCATAGCTTACTTGCTTAATATGACCAAGAGCCTTATTATTAAACTTTTCTAAAATATTCTTATCACATTGAATAATATATTCATATGGCTGAGCACCTGCAAATTTCTTACTTACAAATGGCCCCTCTAAATGAATACCTAAAAGTTCAACACCCTCATTATTTTCATTTATATATGTACCAATATTATTTAATGCCTTTTCAATATTTTCAATGCTTTGTGTCATAGTTGTAGCTAAAAGGCTTGTTGTACCCTCTTGTGGAAGTTTAGATACAATTTTATTAATATCTTCCTTTGTAGGATTCATAAAGTCTGCATGATTACAGCCATGAATATGCTTATCAACAAATCCAGGTATAACAATTAAATCCTCTGGTAGGGTGATTAGATCATCACCCTTTAAACCAGCGTTAATTTCCTTTATTTGGCCATTTTCAACTAATAATGAAGAGTTAACAATTCCCTTGCCATAAACGTAAATTTTGCTGTCCTTAAATCCGTTTATCTTCATTTTTAAACCTCAATTATAATAATGACGCTGCTGCCTCATCAATAATAACTACTACATCATTGTGTGAATGTAATGCACTTGCAGGGAAGTCAGTTGTAATCTCACCAGATAATAACATCTTAACTGCTTCAGCTTTATTAGCACCTGATGCAATTAAAACAATCTTCTTTGATCTTAAGATATCACAAATACCCATTGTAATCGCATGAGTTGGAACCTCATCGATTGAATTGAAGAATCTCTTATTATCTTCTCTTGTCTTTTCAGTTAATGTAACAATAAATGTTTCTTGATCAAATGCTGTACCTGGTTCATTGAAGCCGATATGACCATTTGCACCAATACCCAATAATTGGATATCAACATTAACAGCCTTTAATTCTTCAGTATATGCCTTAGCACTTTCCTCATACTTACCTTCATAAGCATATGGAACATGAACATTGTTCTTATCAATATCAACATGATTGAATAAATTATCATTCATAAAATAATAATAGCTTTGCTCATTTTCACGCGAAATACCTACATATTCGTCTAAGTTATAAGTCTTAACATTCTTAAATGAAATTAAGCCTTCCTTGTAATCCTTAATTAAATTTTGGTAGATTCCGATAGGTGAAGAACCAGTTGCTAAACCTAAAATAATGTTTGGATTAGCCTTAATAGCTTCACTAAAAATTTCTGCTCCTACCTTACTTGCTTCTTGATAATCTTTACACTTAATAACCTTCATTTTCTTTACTCCTTTTCTAATTTAATTTCAAAATTTGTGTTATGTGTACTATTTATACCTAATTTTTTTATACCTAGCTTATTTTCAATACAATGATTTGTATCATCGCAATCTGGAAGACCGTCCCAAGATTCTACACATATAAATTTAGGATTATCCTCAGGTCCCTTTTGCCAATAGGCATAATATTTCATATTAGTGTTAAATACTAATTTATTAACATCCTTAAGTGATACATCAAATCCTGTCTCATAACAAATAGTTCTTTTAACTATTAGCTCATCAGTTAATTCATTTAATGCTAAATCCTTAAGATTTCTTTCCTTAAAGCCTAATACATAGCTTGGTGAGAAAATAACCTCTGTTGTTTTATCACTATTATTTGATAAGGTAACATTATTACCAACTAATTCATTTAATCCTACATATGAGAATCCAGGATGGAATCCAATTGAATAATATATTTCCTTATCATCTAAATTTAGAACATTGAATTCAACTAATACCTTATTAAATTCAACTGAATATTTTACAACAAGCTTATATTTAAAAGGATAATTTTTTAATGTGTCCTCATTATATATATGTGATAATGTAACACTTGTTTCATCTAAATATTCAACATTAAATATTAATCCTTTAACAAAACCATGTGGTTCTAAGCTATATTTTTCATTATTATACAAATAATAATTATCCTTTAGTCCACCAACTATAGGAAATAGTATCGGACCCTTTGAACTCCATAGGTTCTTATCTCCTGACCATAAAACATTAATATCATTAAAATATAATGCTTCAGGCTCAGCTCCTAATTCATTTACTAATAGACGTACATTATTTGATTTAAGTTCTATCATTTTATTACTCCTACTTCATAACTGAATTACTAACTAGCTTAGTGTATTCCCTAGTTTTTTCTACATTTTGTAGCGCACAATTAGTAACTAAAATATCACTTACGTATAATTGAGAAATCTTAGACGAGAAGAACCCACCGCTTATGTCATTATCAAATCCGCTTGTTTTTAAGAATACATCAGCCATTTCGAATAATGTAGAATTCTTAAAGTTTGAAATAACAATAAGCTTGATATTCTTTTCCTTACAAATACCTGCAAGTTTCTTCATTTCCTCTGTTTCACCACTAAATGAATAAATTATACTACAACTTTTAGCATCTAAAATTGATGAATACATATAAGAGAAATGACTGTCTGAAATAACACTAGCATTTACACCTATACGTAAGAATTTAGAAAACATATCTAATGCTGATGTATGGCTAATCCCCATACCCGCAATAAATACATGCTCTGACTCTAAAATTATTTTAGTAGCTAAATCTACTTGGTCCATATCAATACCATCCTTGGTATTTTTAATAACATCATACATATTTTTAGTAATGTTATCGATAAATGGGCTATCACTTTCAATTCTTAAGCTTTCAGCTGCATTGTAAACTTCCATTTTAAAATGATTGAAGCTTGAAAATCCTAATTTTTTATAATATCTAACAAATGAAGCCTCTCCTACCTTAAGCTTATTAGATATACTATTTATTGAATCATAAACAACCTGATTGTAATTTTCAAGGACATATTCATGAATCTTTTGTTCTGTCTTAGATAATGGTTCTCTATGCTTGTTAATTAAACTATCAAGCTTTCTTTTATCTACATTCATTATCTTTTCTCCTCTTTATGATTATTGCAGTACCTGCTAATAGCATTACTGATACAAATCCTGTAATGCTTCCGCCACATCCAATTGTTGCACCACTTGATCCTGATGTAACTATCTCTGTAGTTGTAGAGTTTGTTGTAGGTACTGTTGTAGGTACCGTTGTTGGAGTTGTTGTTGGTGCCGTTGTTGGTGCCGTTGTAGGAGTTGTTGTTGGTATTTCTGTAGTTGGAGCATCTACTGTAGGAGGTGTAGCATTAACGTTAAGCTCATAAGCAAATCCACCTACATTAATTACTATTTTATAATTGCCAGCATTATTAATACTAATTACATTATCAGATAGAGTGTAATTAGAATTATTTACAATTGATAAGTCGTATTTATCAATATTATTTATATAATTAGCTAGATTAATTTCATTATCTAAAGCTAAATCTAAATCAATTTCATTTGGAAGCTTAACATCCTCTATAATATTGATTGTATAAATTGCATAATCATTTGTATTAGCAGTGTAATCAATCATCTTTCCATAATTATTTGGATCATCAATTTTAATAATTTCCTCTGTTTTCATAACAAGAGTTAATTTATATTCCTTACTACTATCTAATTCTTGATTTTGATATTTTACACCATCAATATAAATATCAGCATCAGATACAAGCTTTTTATTTTGAATCTTAACATCAATTTCATCTGATATTAATAACTTAGTTACATCAACATCTGAATAATCATTTAATGAGGAATAATTATATTCATCATTTGATTTAATTTCAGTTGTAATACTTGAATTAGTTGTAACATTAATATTAATTGCATTATTCAATCTATTAATATTATTATAAATTGAGAATGTATCTGTACTATCAGATGCTTTTAGATTAATTGTTATTGTCTCATTATTTAATCCATATGAGAAAATTTCATTATTTTTTATCGTAATATTTCTTAAATCTCCACCAGCAACATAGTTATATAGTAAAACTAGGAATGATTGAGAAACATATTTACTATTTGTTGGATATTGAAGTGGTGGCGTAATGCATGGCATTTTATTATAGAATATATTTTCAGTCACACATACATTAGTTAGCTTATTATCACCTGGTTGAATATAAAGTAATAATAATACATCATCTAATATATTTTTATGAATATATAATCCATCACCATTTCTAAATTTAATTCCACCATCTTGGTTTTTATTTTGGCCTTTAAAATAATTTCCAACAACCTCTAGGTTTGTATAACCCTTTGCATATATTAAATGGTCTCTATGATATCCAAGTGATGTATATGACTTATCCTCATATGTTTGTTCAAATATATCTGTGTTAAATGAGAAATGATTACCCTTAATTAATAGGTTTGTATCTCCATTTACACCATTTATACCCGTTTGGAAATAGCCTTGATTATCTTCACTATTTATAATACCATTTAATTTTTTACCTAATTCCTTAGTTTGATTTGAAACAATAGACGTTTCTAAATCCTCAAGCATACCAAGG
>JAZQVB010000024.1:0-17397 GCA_045631605.1 Anaeroplasma sp. | reverse complement strand
ACTACACCTAAGTCTATTACTGAGGATATGTTAATATCTGAAATAGAGAAATTATTATAAGGAGGCTTAAAATGACAAAAGGCTTCAAAAGATTTAAAAAGAAATTTCAAATAGTTGCAATTGTAAAAGCTTTAGCCATAGGCTTTTCAATTCCGTTTACTATTTATTCAGTTTTATTTATTTTAAATAAATTACTGATTACTAATTTTAATATGCTATTAATGCTATTATTTGCCTTTATAGCTGCATTAGTATTAGCTGGCATTTCATACTTAATATTATGTCCATCTAATGCTCGTGTTGCTAAAATATTAGATAATGAGCTTGATTTAAATGAAAGAGTTCAAACAATGCTTGAATTTGAAAATAGTGATAATATTATTGCTGGTATTCAAAGAGAGGATACTAATAATCGTTTAATGAATACATCATTAAAAATGATTAAAATCAAAAATAAGGTAGTATATATTGTATTAATGGCAATATCAGTAGCAATACTTTCGACTTCCTTAGTTATACCAGCTAAAGCAGGTGCTACTAATCCAGGACCTGATGATCCAAATTATAATGTTACTAAATGGCAGCTTGTTGCCGTAAATAATATTATTGAATATATTGAAAGAAGTGAAGCAACAGATAGAGCAAAGAATGATTATATTGATGTTCTAGAGGCATTACTTCTAGATTTAGAAAATGTTGAAAAGCTAAGTGAGATGCAAGGCTATGTAACAGGATCTATTTCTCAATTAGAATTAAAGCTTGATTTAATTAATACTAATAATGAAATATATGAAATATATAAGCAAAGCGAGGATCCAACAATCGAGAATTTTGCTGTATATGTATATACATGTAATTATGAATATGCATCAAATTGGATTGACGCATTAAAGATGATTGACTGTGATGACATGTTAGGAAATCCTGCATTAAATGAGAATTTAAATACTTATTATTATGAGCTTGGTAAGAACCTTGAGGATAATCATACTGTTGTTTTTGAGGGTGATCCACTATATGATTCACTTGTTGCATTAGCAAAGGAATTTAAGGGCTTACAAAATAAGGAAGGTAATAGTCAGCAATTATTAGTAGTTACAGATGTTTATAAAATATTAGTTTATGATGCAGTATATGGTCAATACAATAATGATGAGGTATGCAAATATGCTGTTGATCAATTATTAGAAATATTTGATTTAAAGAATGATGATAACGAAAATGACAATCCTGATGGATCATCATCAACAAATGAGCCTACAGATTCATCATCTACAAGTAATGGTGATATTCAAGGTACTCAAGGTGGTTTAGCTGATGGTGAAAAGGTTTATGGTAGTGATGAATCATTCTATGACCCTGAAATTGGTGAATGTGTATATGGTGATGTTATTGCAAGCTATTATGCATATGTAGATGCTTTAATTGCAGAGGGTAAAATATCTGAAGAAACAGCTGCAAGCTTACTTCAATATTTTGATATATTATTAGGAACATATAAAGAAAATGAAGAACAGGAAGGAAACGAATAATATGAGTAATTTAGAACAAATTAAGGGCTTCAGTGAAGCTGTTAGTAAAATTAAAGAGGAATTAAGAAAGGACGTTGTTGGTCAAGAGGAGGTAGTTGATACAGTTATCGTTTCAATTATTGCTGGTGGTAATGTATTACTTGAAGGTGTTCCAGGTGTAGGTAAAACACGTTTAGTTAGATCATTAAGTAATGTATTAAGTATGCCATTCTCAAGAATCCAATTTACACCAGACTTAATGCCAAGTGATGTAACTGGTACAAATATTATCGAAAAGGATGAAAATGGAAGAATGAAGACTGTATTCCAAAGAGGTCCTATTTTCGCAAACCTAATCTTAGCGGACGAAATTAACCGTGCTACACCTAAGACACAATCTGCGATGCTAGAGGTAATGCAAGAGCACAAGGTTACTATTTCGGGTGAAACTTATAAGATGGCTGAGCCATTCTTCGTATTAGCTACACAAAATCCAATTGAGCAAGATGGTACATATCCACTTCCTGAAGCTCAAATGGACCGTTTTATGTTCAAACTAATTATGAAATTCCCAACAATTAATGAGCTTAAGGATATCGTTACAATGACTCAAAAGACATTAGATGAAACTGCATGCTCTGTTGTAGATGGTGAAACTATTCTAAAGATGAGAGAGTTAGCTAAGGATGTACCTGTTGTTGATGACATTTTAAATTACACTATGAATTTAGTTGCAAATACACATCCTGAAATTGAAAATGCTTCAGCTACTGCTAAGAAGTATATTAAGTATGGTGCATCACCACGTGCTGGTCAAGCTTTAATTACTGCAGCTAAGGTTCGTGCATTAATTGATGGTAGATTTAATGTTTCATATGAGGATATTGATGCTTTAGCATATCCAGTATTAAGACACAGAATTAAAACTAATTTTAACGCTATTAATGAGCATTTATCAGTGGACGATATTATAAGCCTATTAATTAAAGAAACTAGAAAGTAATAGTTATGAGTAAGTATGCAATAAACGAAGAATTATTGCAGCAAATTGAAACTCTACAATTAATGGTAGAAAATCCACTTTCAGGTATGTTTGGTGGTAATCACCAAAGTAAAAACTTTGGTTCATCTTGTGAATTCGTAGATTACAGAGATTATATACCTGGTGATGACATAACTAAAATTGATTGGAGAGCATATGCTAGATTTGATCACTTATATCTAAAACAGTTTTTAGATGAAAGACAGGTTCATACTAGAATTTATATTGACGCTAGTCGTTCTATGGATTATGGGAAAGGATATAAGGCAGAAAAGGCACTTGAAATTGCTGCTTTATTTGCGTATTTATCCATTGTTCAAATGGATAAGGTATCAATATACTATATTAAGGACAATCTAGTCCATGAGGTTGTTACTAATATGGTAGGAAAAGAAAATTATTATAGTAATATTGGTAAATTAAATGAGATAACATTTGATGGTGATATCAAAATGAGTGAAGCAATATTACCAACTACAGTAGGATACGCTGATGGAATTAGTATTATTATTTCTGATTTCTTAACTGATAATGATTATTTTGAAGCTATTGATTATTTAGTTAATAAGAAAAGAGATGTATTCTGTATTCAAATATTATCAAAGGATGAATTAAGACCTATGGTTAGAGGTAAGGTTCATTTCTATGATAGTGAGGTTAGCTCTTTAGAATATAAGAAGGATGTTCAAAGGGATATTATTAAGGCTTATCATGAGGCTTTAAATTATATTACAAATGGCTTAAAGGATTTCTTAGCAGCTAGAAATGGTTTATATATGCAATGTGAATCAGATGTATCTATAACAAAATTATTCTTGGATAATTTTGTTAATATGGGGGTGTTAAAATGATAAATTTTAAATATCCTTTAGGATTATTAGCATTAATTGGTGTACCAATTTTAATAATCATATATATATTAAAAAGAAAATATACTGAATCAACAGTATCATCAACATATATTTGGAGATTAAGTGAAAGATTCTTAAAGAATAGAATACCTATTTCAAAGCTAAGAAGCTTAATAAGCCTAATGCTTCAAATATTAACAGTTATAGTATTAGCGTTAACAATTGCACATCCAATTATTGTTTTACCTAATGCTGCAAATGAATATTGTATCATCCTAGATGGTTCTGCAAGTATGAGCATTAAACAAAATAATAAAACTAGATTTGAACTTGCTAAGGAAGAGGTTGATGATATATTATCTACCTCATTAGAGGGAAGTAATTATACAATTATTTATGTATCTGATTCAGTAAGATATATCTGTTATCAGGAAACTGATACAGATAAGATTATGGAGCTTGTTGATAATTTATCACTTCAAAGCTTATCTTTTGGATGTGAAAATGCATTAGCATATGCTCAAGAATGCTTTAATAATAATACTTCAATTAAGACTATTTTAGTTACAGATAAAAATTATAATTGTGAAAATGTTGAATTAATTAATGTAGGTGAGGAAATAACAAATTATGCTATTTCAGAAACTAGCTGTATAATTAATTCATCTAAGTTGAATATTATTTCTAATGTAATCTCTTATACTCATGACACAACATTAAATGTTGAGTGCTATGTTAATGATAAATTAATAGAGACTAAAGAGTTAGAGGTGACAAAATTAGAAAACAAAGAGATAGTATTCACTTATGATTCTTTAAATTATAGTCAAATTAAGGTTGTTATTAAGGAAAATGATTCTTTAAGCGAAGATAATGTAGACATTATCTATAACATTAAAGAACAACACAATAATACTGCATTACTTGTAAGTGATTATCCTTTCTATATCGAATCTATGCTTAAGACTTTAGGTAATGTTTCAGTATCAGTTATTTCAACTGAATCTTACACTGATGATATGAGAGGATATGGCTTATACATTTTTGATGCATATAGCCCTAGTACAGTTCCAAATGATGGTGCTGTCTGGTTATTCGGCTGTGAATCAAGTATTAATAAGAGTGGTTTCTCTGTAAGAGATGAGATTTTATTACCTGAGGGTGGTATGCTAAGCTTATCAGAGGGTAAAACAAATTTATTTAAGGCTCTTGCAAGCAATGTTTTTGGGGAAGAGATTTATGTTAATAAATATATAAAATATGGTTTACAAAGAAACTTTACACCTATTTTATATTATGGAAGTGATCCTGTTTTATTTGCAGGAACAAACGAATATAATCAACGTCAAGTAGTATTTGCGTTTGATATTCATAATTCAAATATTGCTTTAAAGGCTGATTATGCTCAATTAATTACTAATTTTGTGGAATATTCATTCCCAACAATTATTGAATATGATACATATTTTGCAGGTGATACAATTAAATTAAATGTATTATCAAATTGTACAGCAATTAGAGTTGATTCGCCTAATGGAAATGTTTCATATTTAGATATAAGCGAAACAATTACTGAATATATGTTTAGGGAAACTGGTACATATAAGATAACAGTTATTATTGGTGAGGATGTTAAGGAATTTGATATTTATGTTAAGTTCCCTACAAATGAAGCTAATCAAATAGAAGAGACTTTAGCATTTGTGCTTAATGGTGAGGCTACAAATATCTATTCTGATGCTTTATATACTAAGCTAATTATATTCTTTATTTGTTTAGCAATAATTTTTGTTATAGATTGGATGGTGTATTGTTATGAGCAGTATCAACTTCGATAATCCATATCTATTATTAGTGTTTATTCCATTATTGCTGATGGTATTAGTACCATTTATTCTAGCAATAAAAAAAGAAAATAAGAGTGTTCAAAATGTAACGTCATTAGTTATTCATATAATCATGACAGTTTTAATTACATTAGCCTTAGCTAAAACTACATTAGAGCTTGTATTAACCGAAACTACTATTTATGTTTTAGCTGACTGCTCATATTCATCAAATAATAATTTAGATTTAATTGATGATTATATAGATGAGGTTAAGGATAGTGCACCGAGAAACTCAAAAATTGGTATTATTACCTTCGCAAATGATTATGAGCTATTAACTAAGCCGGGTGAAAAAATTAAAAGCGTTAAGGATAGTATTGTAGATCCTAGTCAAACAAATATTGAGCCAGCGTTAAAATATGCAGTATCTTTATTTGATGATGACGTAATTAAGAGAATTGTAATTATTTCAGATGCGCAGGAAACGTCTAAATCAAATATTTCTAGCTATGTAGATGAGCTTCAATTAAATGATATTTATATTGATGCGATATTCTTAAATAATAATTTAGGTGATGATGTAGAAGAGGTACAAATTAATAATGTTAACTTCACATCTTCAACATATCTAAATAGAGAAGAAAAGATTTATATTGATGTTAAGGCAAATAATGAAGCAACTGCAATATTTACATTAAGAAGAAGCTATATTAAGGACAATGAGGAAATAACAGAGGTTATTTCTCAAAGCTCTGAATATGTATATTCTGGATTAAATACATATGTAATGTATTTAGATACAACAATTCCTGGTGATTTTAATTATGAGCTTGAAATTGAGGCTGATAATGATACATCACTTGAAAATAATAAATATATTTTCACACAAAAGGTTAGTGAAAAAATTAAGGTTTTATACATAAATGATAAGGTTGATGACCTAAACGCTGCTAAGGAAATATATGCTGATACAGATTGTGAAATCACATTCCCTAAAATGAATCAAATTCCTATTACAGTTAAGGATTTATGTGAATATGACGAAATCATATTATCAAATATGGATGTTAGAAGTATTCCAGGATATCAAACATTTATGAGTAGCTTAGATGTTGTTGTTTCTGAATTTGGTAAGAGCTTAATTACCTTAGGTAACACCTATATTCAAGGTAATGAGGAGGATGTTACTCTTCAAAAGCTTAATCAAATGCTTCCTGTAAAATATGGTAATCAGGATGATGATGATAAGCTTGTATGCTTAATTTTAGATATTTCTCGAAGCCTAGAAACATTAGATAGATTAGAAATGGCTAAGATTGCTTCAAAAACAATTATTGATTTATTAGATGAAACTGATAAGGTTATGATAATTGGATTTGCAGGAGATTCTATGATTCTTCAAAAGCCAATTGATGCCTCTGATAAGGAAACATTATATTCTGTTATTGATAGCGTTGAAACATATCAAGGTACATATATGGGTGTTGCCTTAAATCAAGCATATGAATTTATTTCTGCATTGTCATATGATAAAAAGGAAATTTATTTAATTACTGATGGTAAGCCATATGGTACTGAGGCTGATGAATCTATTAATGCTGCATATAAGCTTGGTAGCTTAAATATCGGTGTATCTACATTAAATATGTGCTGTCCTGATGGTGAAAAGCTACTTAAGAGAATAGCTAATGTATCAAATGGTACATATTACTATGCAAATACAAAATATGATGTTGAGGATATCGTTTTAAATGAGGTTGCTAACGAGGTAATGGATATTATTTACGAAGGTAATTTCAAGGTTAATATTGAAAAAACTAGAGATGATTCAGTAAAGAATATTGGTTATTTACCTAATGTAACAGGTGTATATTACAGTACTAAGAAGATTAGCGCTACATGTGTTTTATCAGCTCAAATAGATGAAGAAAATGACACTAATGTACCTCTTTATTATTATTGGGATTATGGTAATGGTAAGGTTGCTTCATTTACTACAGTATTAGGTCATACATACACTAGCAGCTGGAATGATGCTAATAATGGATATAAATTCTTTAGAAATATTATGGATACAAATGTTCCAGAGGAAAGAATTGATACTCCATTTGTATTCTCAGTTGAGCAAGAAAAGAATCATAGCTATATTACTGTTAAGGCACCTTCAATTAGTAGTAATGCATTAATTAATTTAAGTGTTACTAAGCCTGATGGTACTGTTGAGGATTATGTATTAATTTTTGACTCTGAAAATTATGTTATTAATTATACATCAACTCTTGCAGGTAGATATGATTTACATTTATCATGTAAATTAAGTGATTCAATTACATATGAGGCAGATTATACTTATAGTGTTTCATATTTAAATGACTATGATTCATTTATCAATTATGAATCATCAAAGCTATATTCTATGATTACAGATAATGGTGAGGTTTCTGAAAATGGTAAGCTAAAGCTAGAAAATGATTCATCATATATTAGCGTATATAGATATGATTTCACATTACCATTTATGCTAGCATCTATCATATTATTTGTATTAGATGTAGGAATTAGAAAGCTAAAGCTTGATGATATTAAATCATTATTTAGAAGAAGAAAGAGATAGGAGGGTTATATATGAAGAAAATTTTATTATTAATAACAAGCTTATTTTTAGTAGTATTTTTAGCAAGCTGTGGTGAAACTGTTAATATTAACAGACCAACACAAAGCGTTATACCTACTACCTCAACTGAGGTTCCTTCAACAAACACAGGAGAAGAGCCTACGGATACTAATACTGAGCCTAGTGTAAATGAAAATGAAACTAGAGTTCAATTAATGTATAATGGATTAAATTTTAATGCATCAAACTATGACATTAAGATTTTATTTACTAATAAATATCAAGAATATCAAGCTAATGTAGATGCTGATGGATTAGCTAAAATTGAGGATTTAGATGGTGAATTTAATGTTCATATCGACCCAGCTACTATTCCTTCAGGATATTCATATAATCCTAATATTTATAAGGTGAATAATGATAATAAGTATGTTGAAATTGAACTTGCAAGAATTATTAAAACTACAGGTAGTGGTAGTAATTTCTATGGAAATGTAATTAATATTAATTCAACTGGATATTATTGTGCAACAATTAAAAAGAGCTCATCAGCTTTATGCTATATGTTTTCTTCAAATGAACCAGCAAACTATATTATTGAATCTTATATTGATGTATATACTGATGTTGATAATCCAATATTAAATGTATATGCTGGTACACCTGCATATGTATCACCTCAACCAAATGAAATAACAAAGGCTAATACTATAAAGGGTGATTATACATCAAATTTCTTCTATGAATTTGAAATTATAAACAAAAATACTGTATTCCCATTTGAGATTAAGGCTCAAAATTTATACAATACATATCCTGTAAATGTATATTTTAGAATTATGTATGCCTCTGAATATTATAGAGAAACTACACAATCTAAGCTTATGGTTGCAACAGAAGCAAAGGTTAGAGCTGCAGAAAGAGAGCCTGGACAACATATTATTAGTACTGAAAATGAAAATAAAATATTAGATGGTACTAAATATGCATATAATGAGGCTACAGGCTATTGGCATGTATATGATCCTGAAACTGGTGAATATGGTCCTGTTTTAATGGCATATATTACTCAACCAACCTTATATATTGATAAGGCATTTAATGTTATTGAATATGAAGGAAATAAGTGCTTAACTGTAAGTAATGGTACAGAAAATTACAAGCAATTTATTGAGGTTCAATATGCTGCAATAGCTAATTCTGATGGATTATGCTATTTGACAAATGAACTAAAGGAATTCTGTCAAAAATATAGTGTATCACAAAGATTATTTAGAGATGGTGATGGTTGGATAGAGGTATACTTTAATGTATATGCTAAAGAAGCTGACCAATGGTTATTTGCTTGCTGCTATTATCAATAGTCTAATAACCAATAATGAGGTCTTAATCCTATGGATTAAGGCCTTTTTGTCATTTCGAAATGAATAAAATTTCAATTATATATGCTGAAAACGTTTTTTATCGAAAAAAATGCGGAAAAATAGCATAAAATATCAAAATATAATTGTAAAAAAAGCATTTTAGTTGTATAATATACTAAAGTTTTGAGGAGGATATATACATGAAAAAGAAAATTTTAGCAACAAGCTTAGCTGCATTATTATTAGCCGGCTTAACAGCTTGTGGTGAAACACCAACGCCAACAACAGCGCCAACAGAAGCACCAACACAAGTGCCAACAACTGCACCAACACAAGTGCCAACAACAGCGCCAACAGAAGCACCTACATCTGCACCAGCTTCTACAACTGTAGCGCCTACAGTAACTGCTGTTTCTGTCGATACAACAGCTGCAACTACTGTTTATACTGTTGGAGATGCATTTACAACTACAGGTGTAAAATTAACTTACACTTATAGCGATTCAACTACAACTGAGGTTACTGATTTAACTGGTTACACTGTAACAGTTAAAAACGCTAATGGTGAAGTAGTTACAGAGTTCGCTAAGGCAGGAGAATATACAGTTACTATTTCTGATGGTACAAATGAAGTATCATATACTGTAACTGTTAACAAGGTAGTATTAACTATCGCTCAAGCAATTGCAAAGGCAGAAGAAAATAAGGGTAAGATTTCTGAAGGTGCAATTGATATTACTGAACAAGGATTTACTGATGAGATTACTTTCGCATTCGGTGATAACTATTTTACATATCATAAGAAGGATGCATGGGATGAAGTATCTGAATATCACTATTCATTAGATCAATATGAAGAAATTTTAGGTATTGCTATTGAAAATGGTGAGGCAGGTGCAGCATGGGATGCAACTGTAGATAATTTAGATGGTTATGGCTATAGAGCATTCGGTTATGATTATACTTATTATGGTGTTGAAGCATTAGTAGCTGCATTATATGAAACTTTTGCTGAAGGTACAAATGCTACTGAATCTGTAGAGGATAATACTTATTCATTCGCTTATGACTATAAGGTATTCTCATATACAAATGACTGGGATTATGAAACACCAGTAGATATTTATAACTTCTATGCAGTATCATGTTCATTTACATTAGCTGATGATGAAACTATCGCAGCAGCAACAGTATCTATTAGCACTTACTACAATGATTCTGTAGTAGTTAACGAAGATGGTACTTGGGCTCCAGCTGTTGTTGAAGGTGAAGCTGCTCCAGCAGATTCAACAATGGTTTATGAGGTTTCTCAAACTTCAGGTGAAAGAACTGCAGTTAATAATTATTCAGAGGAATCAATTAAGGTTTCAGCATATGATTTAATTAAGGACGGCGAAGTATTAGCTGAGGGTTCTTATACAATTGATGCTGGTTATTCTAATGGTTATGAATTAGAAATCGGCAATGTAGCTCCATCTACTGCATTAATGGGTATGAATGAAGTAATTACTTCAGTTACAGATGCATTAGGTCAAGAGTCTGAAGGTTTATCAGCATATTATTCAACATGGTCTAATACATTAACTATCTATGGTACTAATGAAGGTACTTATACAGTAACTGTTACTATTAATGAAGTAACTAAGACATATGAATTTACAGTAACTGTTCCAAATCCTACATCAGTATTCGTAGAGGTTTATGCAGATACAGGTGCTGGTTATTCATCATTTACTGAATATTCAACATATACAATGTATAGAGGTACAACAGTATACTTTAAGGGTGCTACACCAGCATCTACTAAGGAAGGCTGGACTATTACACCAGCTAGAAATGTTTTAAGCTCTGGAATCTTCACTGAAGACGTTACTATGGATGGTGAAATTTGTGTTTCTTATAATCCATTAGCAAATGGTACTTACCAATTCCAAGTAGCTTCTACAGCTGATCCAAGCGTAACTGCAATATTTACACTTGAGGTTGTTGATGCTCCATCAATCGCAGAAATATTATCAGGTACTCATGACTATAATTATGGTACTGCAACACTTGAATTCTCACCTGTAAGCGAAGGCGCAACAGAAGGATTTGTATCATTCGAATATTCTGCATATGATCCTATGGTTTGGGATTGGGTATCATATAGTGGTTCTTATGTTTATAGATATGCTGATGGTGCTATTACATTAACACCTAGTGGTTCATATGATTTTACATTAGAATTATCAATTTCTGAAAATTATAAGGTTGTAGCTACAATTAATGATCATATCGTTGCAACATTTGCTAAGCAAGAAGCAGCAGCTGATCCATTTGCAGGTAAGGTATATTCTGGATATATTGAAGATGGAACTAACGATATATCTTGTCAATTATATTTCCAAGAAAATGGTACTGGTTATATGGCTTGGAATGCAAACGGAACTCCTGCTTATCCAGACTTCACATATCAAATGTATGATGTTGGTATGGTTGTATTAGCATTCAATTTTGCCAATGGAAATGAATATTTCTCATTTAATGAATTATATTATGAAGATGGTATTCTATCTGGCTATACTGAATACGGATATATTGAACTTCAATTATGGTAATATTTTAGAGCATTCAATTTTGAATGCTCTTTTTTTTGTTTTTGCTTGAAAAAAATGTCATAAAATAGTAAAATTACACTGGTTATAAATTTAGGAGGTTTTTTATGAAAAATAAATTGATTATAAGCTTATTTGCATTTGCTACTTTATTAGGTTTAACATCTTGTGGTAGTGAAACGCCAACACCATCAACAACAGAAGTTCCAACAACAGAAGCTCCAACTCCTACAACAACAGTAGAGCCTACAACTACTAATAATGATAATTATTCAGTAACTGTAGTATATCCTAATGGAACAGGTGTTAAGGGATGTAAGATTCAATGGTGTACAATGGATGGTAATTGCTATATGCCAAGAACAACTAATGAGGATGGATTTGCATCTATAACATTAGATGAATCAGATTATTATGTTCACATTATTGGTGGTATGCCAGAGGGTTATACATATAATCCAAATATTTATACTGCGACTAATACAAATACTAATTTTGAAATTAAATTAATTGAAATTAATACAGCTACTGATGGTGAAGGTACTAAGACTAGCCCTTATCAACTTGCTTTAGGTACATATTCTCAAAGCTTTACAGCAACTAGAGAAATGGTATATTATGCATTTACTCCAACGACTTCAGGTAATTATACAATTGAGTCAATTGTATATACAACAAGTGCTGACGGTGTAATTGATCCAATTTTATATTATTATGGTACTGATAGCAGCTTTGCTAAATATGATACTACTGATAAGGATAGTGGATATGATAAGAATTTTAAGATTTCTAGAAATTTAGAAGCTAACACAACTTATTACTTCTTTATGTATTTATCTACTGATACAACAGTTGATTTAACTGAAGTTAATACTGTTAATTTTATAATTACATTAAATTAATATCTATTAGGATTAATCCACTTTCAAAGTGGATTTTTTCTTGTTTAAAAAGGGTATTTATTGTATAATAAATAAAAAGGCGATTAATTAAATAAGGAGTGATTTTATGTTAGTAAGAGATCGTATTGATAAGAATTTCTTGTATTTTTTTGACCAAGGTGAATGCTTAGAAGCATATAATGTATTTGGTGCTCATTTAGTTAAGGATGAAAATGGTAATAATATTGCTTGTGAATTCTGTTTATATGCCCCTAATGCGGAATCAGTAGATATAGTTGGTGAGTGGAATGACTTCCAAGATGGTAAGCAAAAGCTATTCTGTATAGATTCTGCGGGTATTTGGTATGCTTATCTTGAGGGTAACTATGAATGGCAACGCTATAAATATTTAATTACAACTAAGGATGGAAAGAAGCTTTATAAGGCTGACCCTTATGCATTCTATTCACAAGTTAGACCTTCACAGGATTCTAAGGTTTATGATATTGAAGGATACAAATGGAATGATGATTTCTGGATGTATACACATGAAAAATCATACAATAAGCCATTATTAATATATGAATTACATATGGGCTCTTGGAAAAGAAAGCCTAATGGTGACTTCAATATGTTCCACGAAATTGCTCCAATGCTAATAAAATATTTAAAGGATTATGGCTATACACATGTTGAGGTAATGCCAATTTATGAGCATCCGCTTGATATGTCATGGGGATACCAAGGTACAGGCTATTACGCTGTAACTCCTAGATATGGTGTTCCTAAGGACTTTATGTGGTTTGTAGATCAATTACATCAAGCTGGAATTGGTGTAATTATGGACTGGGTGCCTGGTCACATTTGTAGAGATGCGCATGGTTTATACATGTTTGATGGTACTCCTTTATATGATTATCAAAAAGAAGAGGATAGAGAAAACAAGGAATGGGGAACTGCTAACCTAGATTTAGGTAAGGGTGTTACACGTTCATTCTTATATTCAAATGCTTTATTCTATATGAAGTATTTCCATATTGATGGATTTAGAATTGACGCTGTTGGTAATTTAATCTACTGGTTAGGTGATTCAAATAGAGGTGTAAATGAAGGTGCATGTGACTTCTTAAGAAAACTATCTGGTCATTTATTTAAACAAGATGATAGAGTGTTATTAATGGCTGAGGATTCAACAAGTTATCCAAATGTTACTAAGCCTTCTAGTATGGGTGGCTTAGGATTTAACTATAAATGGGACATGGGCTGGATGAATGATACATTAAAGTATTTCAAACTTGATCCTATTCATCGAAGCTATCATCATCATCAATTAACATTCTCAATGATGTATTTCTATAACGAGCAATTCTGTTTACCATTCTCACACGATGAGGTTGTTCATATGAAGGGCTCATTATTAAATAAAATGCCTGGTGATCGTTGGCAACAATTCGCAAACTACCGTACATTACTTGGTTATATGATTACTCATCCAGGTAAGAAACTATTATTTATGGGTAATGAACTAGCTAGCTATGATGAATGGCATTATGAGGCAGAGCTTCCTTGGGGTATTAATAAGTATCCTGACCATGATGCTGCAAATAGATATGTTAAGGAATTAACTACATTATATAAACAAGAAAAGAGCTTATGGGAATGTGATTTTGACCCTAAGGGATTTAGCTTTATTGATGCTGATAATACATCACAATCAATTTATATTTATGCTAGATTTGCTGAAAATGCAAATGATCATACTGTAATTGTTATGAACTGTACTCCTAATACATATGAGAACTATCGTATTGGTGTGCCAGGTAATTTAAAATACATAGAAATTATGAATTCTGATAAAGATATATATGGTGGAAGTAATAAGATTAATCCAAAGCCTTTAAAGGTTGAAAAATATCCACAAAATAATCAAAAGAATTCAATTATGATGACTATTCCACCACTAGGAATTGTAATTCTTAAGGGTGTTAATAGAAAACCTAGAACTAAAAAAGTAAAATAAGGTTATGTAAAACGCTTTTATACCTAATATTTTGAAAAAAGTTGAAATAATGTGTCAAAATATGGTAGAATTAGCGAGTATGTTTAAATAAAAAAAGGAGGACAAAACAACATGGATTATCCAATTTTTAAAGATGTAAAAACTTTTAAAAATACATTTATTCAAAATGTAGAAAATAAATATGCTGTTGAGTTTAAAGATTCAACTCCTTATCAACAATATGTTGTATTAGGTGAAATGCTTAGATACTCTATTGCTAAGGACTGGTATAACACAAATAAGGTTACTGAAGAGTCTAAGGCTAAGAAGGTATATTATTTCTCAATGGAATTCTTAATGGGTAGAATGATTACTAATAACCTGATGAACTCTGGTGTTTATGAGGTTGTTAAAAAGGCATTCGAGGAATTAGGAATCGATATTAATGAGGTAGAACATCAAGAAACAGATGCTGGTTTAGGTAACGGTGGTTTAGGTAGACTTGCAGCATGTTTTATGGACTCAGTTGCATCATTAGGTTTACCTGTACATGGTAACTGTATCAGATATCGTTATGGTTTCTTTGAACAAGGTATTCGTAAGGGTTACCAAGTTGAGCATCCAGATAGATGGTTAAAGGATGTTAACGTTTGGGAAATTAGAAAAGATGATGAGTCTGTTGAAATTCCATTCTTTGGTTACATCGAAATGTCAAGTGAAAATGGTATTTTAAAGGTTAAGCATAAAAATGCAGAATATGTTAAGGCAGTTCCTTATGATATTCCTATCATTGGTGATAACAATAAGATTGTTAATACATTAAGATTATGGAGTGCAGAACCAGCTTCTGTTTATCCAGAAAACGATGCATTCTCATATCATAGAGCATTAAGAGAAATCTCTTCAATGTTATATCCAAATGATGAAACTGAAGAAGGTAAGCTATTACGTTTAAAACAACAATATTTCTTTGTATCTGCTGGTGTTATTTGTGCAGTTAGATGGCATAAGAAGGTATTTGGTACTGTAAGAAACTTACATGAAAAGGTTGTGTTCCATATCAACGATACTCACCCAGCTTTAATCGTACCTGAATTAATGCGTATTTTAGTTGACGAAGAGCATATTGATTGGGATGAAGCTTGGGAAATCACTAAGAAGTGCTGTGCTTACACAAACCACACTATTCTTGCAGAAGCTTTAGAAAAATGGCCTGTACACCTATTTAAGAGATTATTGCCAAGAATCTATACTATTACTGAGGAAATTAATAGAAGATTAATTATTGAAATTGAATCTAAGTATGGCTACAATTCAAGAGAAGCATATGAAATGGCTATTATTAAGCACAATTTAGTTCATATGGCTAACGTAGCTATCCATGGTTCATTCAGTGTTAACGGTGTTGCTGCTCTTCATACAGATATCCTTAAGGAAATCGAAATGAAGACATTCAATGAATATTATCCTGGTAAGTTCAATAACAAAACTAATGGTATTACTCATAGAAGATGGTGTTTACATTCTAACCCTGAGTTAGTTAAGATTTTAGAGGATATTTGTCCTAATTGGGTTCAAGATCCTGAAACTGAATTACAAAAGTTATTAGCTTATGCTGATGATAAGGAAATTCAAACTAAGTTTGCCCAAATGAAGCTTGCTAGAAAGCGTGCTTTAGCAAACAAGATCTTTAAGTCTCAAGGTGTATCATTAGATACAAATTCAATCTTTGATATTCAAGTTAAGAGATTACATGAATACAAGCGTCAATTAATGAATGCTTTACATATCATGTATGTTTATAACAAGCTAAAGACTGATCCTGAGTTTAAAGCAAACTACTATCCTCATAGCTTTATCTTTGGTGCTAAATCAGCTCCAGGATATGCATTCGCTAAGAAGGTAATTAAGTTAATTAACACTATCGCTGATAAGGTTAATAACGACTATGAAACTAACCATTTATTAAAGGTTGTATTCGTTGTAAACTATAATGTTACATATGCTGAAACAATTATGCCAGCTGCAAACGTATCTGAACAAATTTCTACAGCTTCTAAGGAGGCATCAGGTACTGGTAACATGAAGTTTATGATGAATGGTGCTATTACATGTGGTACATTAGATGGTGCTAACGTTGAAATTGGTGAATTAGTTGGTGATGATAATATCGTAATCTTCGGTATGAACGCTGAGGAGGTTACATCATTATATGCTAATGGTGGTTATAACCCAATGGATTACTATCATAATGATGAAAGAATCCGTACAGTAATTGACCAATTAACTAATGGCTTCTTCGAAAGAGTAGATAGAAACGAATTCGCTGAAATTAGAGATAACCTTCTATATAGAGATAGTTATTTAGTATTAAAGGATTTCGATTCATACATTAAGGCTCAAGAAAGAATTAATGAGTTATATAAGGATCAACAAAAATGGTTACATATGTCAATTGTAAATACTGCAATGTCAGGATTCTTTACAACTGATAGAACTATGAGACAATATAACGAAGATATTTGGCATACAGCGCCTCTTAAAATCAAGAAGTAATTAATAGGGAGTACAGCTCCCTATTTTTTCTACCCTAAAGGAATGATAATATGTTAAATTTTAAAAATGAAAATACCACTAAAAATGAATTAAATAAGCTTAATAAAATTATTAGATTGATATCATTTATTCGTTTTTTATTAATGATAATATCTT
>JAZQVB010000023.1:0-2945 GCA_045631605.1 Anaeroplasma sp. | reverse complement strand
AAGGAGCTTAAGCAATTTTTAAAAGAATATTGTGGTGTAAATAAGAAATTTAATAAATTACCATTAACTGATAATGAGGATTTAAATGATAATATTAATAATGAAATAGTAAATAAAATTCCAAAAAATGAATATTATAATCTTATATTAGATTCAAACGGAATAACTGAGGAAGCAATTATACCTGATAATGAATATATAGCCTTAGGAGATTTTAAGCTTTATTATGGATTTACATTTGCGTTAAGCTCTGATTATACTGTTATGAAAAATTTGGGTTCTAATTTTGATACTAAGCGTGGCTTAATTGAATTTGATAATTTATATGATGATGAAATAAATATAATATTTAGCTCAAGAAATACTACTGCAACAGATAGATATTTAATAATATACGATGAGTTTGGTAATATTATAGATAAAGTAAATTGTGCATTAAATGGCGAGAAAATAACATACACATTAAAACTTGAAGAAAATAAAAAGTATTATATAGGCTCATATAGTGGAGTTTCTATTTATAATATTTACTAAAAATGTTATAATAAGGTAAGGAAGTGATTTTATGAAAAAGAGAATTATTGCTTTTATATTAGCTATTATGCTGGTATTCACATTAAGCTCATGTGATTTATTAAATATGAGTGGCAGTAGTATTATAGAATATAGCTATTCAGATGCTGATTATCAAAAGATAAAAACTAAAATGAATAAAGCTGATAATTTAATAAATACTACTGATAAATATGAAGAATTATTTGATTTATATTTAGATATTAATTCATTCATTTATGATATTGCGACATATTCAAATATTGAATTTCTAAAGACATCATTAAATACGTCAGCTGATAGCTCTAAATATTTAAAGTTTGAATCTATTTTAGGCGAATTAACAACCTGGCAAAAGGAATTTTTACAAAAAATTTATACATCAAACTATAAATCTAATTTCTTTGAAGGTATGACTGATGAAGAAATAAAGGAAGAAATTGGTGAGGTATATCCAGAGGAATTCCATACCTTATCATTTGAGGTAGAGGAAATGCTTGTAGAATATCGTGCTTTAAGTGATGAAGAGATAATTTTACAGGCTTGTGATTATTATTACGATATAGTTAGCAAATATAAAAGAATGGCATCATTAGCTGGCTATAGTAATTACCTTGATTATGCATATTCAAATTTATACGGTAGAGATTATGATGTTAATTCTGTTTCTCAATTTAAAGATAAGGTAAAGGATTTTGTTGTGCCAGAATTATTAGAGGCATATGATGCATATAATGCTTCAACATTATATTTGACTACAAAAAATTCTATGAAACTTAGAGAAATATTAATGGAATCTTTCTTTGATAATTCTTCATTATTAGATAGCTATGCTAAATATGTTGGTGGTAATTATTATATGATTTATAACCAGCTGTGGAATAATGGTTATTATTACTATTCATCAAACAGTAGTGCTTTAGATGCTGCATATACAACTTATTTATATACATTAGATGTACCTGTTGTATATTTTGGACCTAGCTACCAGGATTCATTTACTATTGCCCATGAATTTGGTCACTATTATGCAGCAATGTGTAATAATGGTATGGGTGGGTCTTATGATTTAAGTGAAACTCAATCACAAGGGAACGAATTATTATTCCTATCATACATAGAGAATAATGGGAATTATACATCAGTTGTTACAGATGCGTTAAGATCATATATGCTATATAGTACCTTAATGACAATAACTATTTCAACAATTGTTAATGAGTTTGAATATCGTGTATATACGGATAATTATTTTAAAGAAAATTATGACACTTTATTTATTGAGGTATGTGATGAAATTATTGGATATGATATTTTAGCATCCTTAATAAGCATTAATCCTGAGGATTATTGGAAGATGGTTGCGATTGATAATGCTGGATATTATATTAGCTATGCAATATCAGCTGTTTCTGCATTAGAGTTATATTGTAATTCTGAAAAATCATTAAATGATGCTATAGAGGATTACATATCATTATGTACTTATACGGATTTTGATAGTAGCTATTATCAAACATTAGCTAATGCGGGCTTAAGTAAGCCAACTGATTATGATGCATTCTATAAAATAAGTGGATTATTTAATTAAAAAAAACGAAGTAGCAAGAAATTGCTACTTTTCATTTTTAAGTAGAAGATATAATTTTAATAATGCCCTTTTTTCAATTCTTGAGACATAGCTTCTTGATATTTTTAATTCCTTCGCTATGTCCTTTTGAGTTTGACTATTTTTAGATAATCCGTATCTTCTAGATATAATATCATATTCACGTTTAGTTAATGTTTTTAAAGCCTCCTGAAGCTTTTCATTCATTTTCTTATTCTCGTATGATTTATATAAATCAATATCCTTATCCTCAATTAAATCAATTAGCTCAAGCTCATTACCATCCTTATCTATAGAAACTGTTGATTGAAGATAAACTAGGTTTCTTTTGTTTTTATTAGCCCTTAAAACCATCAAAATTTCGTTTTCTATGCATCTTGATGCATATGTTGCAAGCTTATTGCCATTAGTCATATTAAACGTATCTACAGCCTTTATAAGGCCTATAATACCTATTGATAATATGTCATCCTTATCCTCCCCAGTATTTTCATATTTTTTAGCTATATGTGCAACTAATCTTAGATTGTGCTCTATTAATTTGTTTCTTGCATTATTATCGTTTAATTCCTTGTATTGAGTTAGATACATTAGCTCCTCCTCATCAGTAAGCTTTCTAGGATAGGATTCGCTTTTAATAGCTCCTAAAATAGGAAGTAAAAATAAAATCAAAATAAAAACTCCTTTAATTTATTTAAATTTATTGTATAATAAGTATCGAGGTATTTTATTATGTTAAAAAAATTTATTCCAGATTATTATTTTAAATCTGTATACGATATAC
>JAZQVB010000022.1:0-2131 GCA_045631605.1 Anaeroplasma sp. | reverse complement strand
AACATCCCCACATTCTTAACACCGAGATAAATCAAAATGCAGACTGCTACAATCCCGACAATTTTTACAGATATTTGTTTCGTTTCTTTTTTATTATCTTTCATGAAAATCACCTCTCGTTTTATTATAACAGCCATTCCTTCCTTGAACAACGAAAAAAGTTCCTAATTATAAAAAAATACAACATGAATTGAGAAAAATAAAATTTTTAGATATGTATTAGTATTGATTTTCAAAAACAATTTAAGTATAATATAAAAGTACAAATTTTGGAGGAATTACTATGATTAATGTAAAGATTAAATTAACGAAGAATGGTAAAGAAAAATTAGAAAATGAATTAAACATAAGACAAAATCAAGAACGCAATAGAATTAAAGATGCAATTAAGGAAGCTCGTGATCAAGGTGACTTATCTGAAAATGCTGATTATGCATCTGCAAGAGAAGAGCAAGCTGCAAATGAAGCAAGAATTGCTGAATTAGAGGAAATGCTAAAGAACGTTGAAATCGTTGAAGAAATTGTCGTTGTTGTTAAATATTTAGATTTAAATGTTGAAAAGACATATAGGATTTGTGGTAGTGAATCTAATCCATTTGAAGGAAAGATTTCAAATGATTCACCTCTTGCAAAGGCATGCTTAGATCATAAGCCTGGTGATAAATTCTATATGACTACTGAATCTAGTAAGGAAATTAGATTAGAATTAATAAGTATTTCTGAGTAGTAATTAAAGTCCATTATTTGGACTTTTTTTTCTTTTTGAAAAAAGTCATTTTTCATTGAATTATTGGCATATGATTGGTATAATATTAATATATGTTTAATACGGAGGAATAAATATGAATAAAACAGAAATTATTTGTGAGGTTGCAGATTATTTAGAGGTTTCTAGACGAACTGCAGAAAAAACAGTTGATATTATTTTTGCTAAAATTACTGAAGCTTTAGCTGAAGGTGATAAGGTAAATATTGCTGGCTTCGGTCAATTTGAGGTACGTGCACGTGCTGAAAGAAAGGGTGTTAACCCAAGAACAGGTGAGGAAATTGTTGTTCCTGCATCTAAAACACCAGTGTTTAAGCCTGGTAAGCAATTAAAAGATAGTGTTAATAAAAAATAAAGATTAATTCTATTTTCTTGAGAGGTTATTTATGAATGCTTTTGATTCAATATATTCAAATAATATTCATGCATTAAGAGAATATCTTGAAACAGGAGATGTTAATGTACGTAATGAACGTGGCATGTCATTACTTCATTACGCAATTGTTTTTAGTAATAATGAAATGTTTGATTTATTAATTGAAAATTATATAAATGTTAATATTCAGGATAATTTTGGTGATACACCTGCTCATATTTGTGTTGTTAATAATAAGCTAGGCTTTTTGAAGAGCCTTATTAGACATGGTGCAGATATATTTATTAAAAATAATGACGGCCAATCACCATTATTTAAAGCCTGTGCCTTAGGTAGAGAGTCTATGATTTACCTTCTTATGGAATCTACAAATTTCAATTTATATGAAGCTGATTCTAAAAACGAAACAGTATTTATGGCTTTAGTAAGAAGTAGAAATATGGAATTACTAGGGAAGCTATTATTAGATGATAAAATAGTTGACTATAAAAATTGTTTTGGTGAGACACCGCTTCATATAGCATGTAAAGCAGGAGATTATAAGGTAGTAAGCTATTTACTTGAAAATAAAGCATTTGTAAATGCTAAAAATAACTCTAAAGAAACTCCTATGTTTTACGCAGTAAGAGCACAGCATATTGATATAATCGATTTATTACTTAAAAATGGAGCTATATTAGATTGTAAATCAGCATTTGGTGATACAGTTTATAATATGATTCCAACATATGAGCTATCTAGCTATATTAATGATAAGGCTGAGCATTACAAAACATATTTGTATCATTCTATTTACCCACTTCATTATTCAATAATTATTGAAAATTATGAATTGGTTAAGAAATATTGCGTTATTCGAAATGTTAATAAGCGTGATCAATTCGGCTATACACCGCTTGATTTAGCTATTAAAATTGGTAATGAAAGAATAATTGCAGTTTTAAAGGAAAATGTTTAGTTTCTATATTGATTTTTTATAGTAATATGTA
>JAZQVB010000021.1:0-1424 GCA_045631605.1 Anaeroplasma sp. | reverse complement strand
TATTTAAAGCGAAACGCGTGATTCGGACATTCCGTATCACGCGTTTTTTATAAATCTCATTGTTTTAGAAATAAATGATATACTCGAACTATCTAGAAGGGAGCTACATATGACCAATTCATTTTTAATCATTTTCCCAGTTGTTTTTACGCTATTTATTGCGACTTCCGCATTCGCATTTTATAAATTTCGTCATTACTTCAGATAGACATTAAGGGGTACCGTTATGTATTTTTTATTAAAATAACTAATAACCTCAATAAGAAAGGGGGCATTTTAAATTGAAAAAACTCTTTTGTTTAATGGTATTCGTCACGATGATATTAGCAGCGTGTAATTCCTCAGAGTTGAGTATTACTGAAATTCAAAGTATCCCTATTGAAGTACAAGATAGGATTAATACCGATTACACATTGCAACTAATTAATGATGGTAAAAAGAATGCCTATATTATTTTTCAATCTTCAGGAACAGTTACAGCCGAGCTTGAAGTGATTGAGAACATACTAAACATAAAGCTAGATAGTGCAAATGAGGAAAATAATGAGTTAAAACAGTATGCATATAAACTGACTCGTGGCGATGCAACATATGACACAATTCATGTGTTAGTTAACGGAGAAGCTACGCCTTTTGATAGCGTTACAGGTATTAACTAATAAAATACTGCATTCGGAATGTTAATAGATACAAAGAAGATAAGATTTAATTTTTGCTTTGATGTAGTAATGCTGATTTTATTTTGGGAGGAATATCCGTGCGTAGTATCTATGAAGATTGGTATGGCGATATTGTTAAATTAACATGGAAACCGAACATGGAATTAAATGATGATTATGTAAAAATAACAAGTGTTCATGCGGTTTGTATTCAGAGTAATAAAGTGTTATTAAGTTTGATTAAAAATAGAGGATTTAATTTACCAGGAGGTCATATCAATTTAGGAGAAACATTGGAGGATGCTTTAAATAGAGAAGTTCTAGAGGAAGCATATGTAAAAGGAAATTTAACATATTTAGGCTGTTTAGAAGTTAGTCATGAAGAAAACCCTAACTTTAATCCTAATGGTAAATATCCTAGAATCGCTTACCAAGCTTTTTATAGACTTGATATTACAGAATGTTTGCCATTTTTAAGAGAAAACGAATCGCAAGCTAGGATTTGGGTAGAACCTTCAGAAATCAGTTATGTAATTAACGATCATGAATTGAGTCATGATATCATTGAGGCCGCTATTAATATCAACGTATAATCATTAAGCATGCATTCATATTACATTACATCGAAACTAAAAAACGTTTGCAAACAAAAGCTACGCCTTCTGATAGTGCTACAGGTATTAACTAATAAATTTTTAGTACAAAATTATACAGTTCTTAAATAAAACATAGGGTACAATACATTATTCAATAAAAGTACTCAAA
>JAZQVB010000020.1:0-9941 GCA_045631605.1 Anaeroplasma sp. | reverse complement strand
CTTATAATATTAAAGCAAATTGCATCATTATTAGCTGATATTCATATTCAAAATGATACTGTTAAATTATTTAATCCGGATTTATATTTAGATTTTATAGATCCGATTAATGATAATAAATTTGACAAAATTAAATCTATGTATTCCATGTCTTTATATGAATACACTGAGGCATTAAAAAAACATGATAAGATTTTAAAGGGTCAAAAAAGTGCACTAGATAAATTAGATTTCTTAAAATATGAATTAGAAGAAATAGAAGCATTAAATCTTTATAGTGGTATTGATTCAATACTTGAGGAAAAGGTAAATAAGCTAAGTAATTATGATAAAATATTTAATTCATTAAATGAGGCTTATGAGCTTTTAAATAATGAAAGCTGTCTAGATTTCATCTATGATGCCGCTAAAAACATTGAAAAAATATCTGGATTATCTAATGAGTATAATGACTTTTCTACAAAGCTATTAGATTCATACTACATTGCGAGCGAGATTAAGGATGATATCGCTAGACAAATAAGAGGTCTTGATTATGATGAGGATGAATTGAACGCTTATATTGAGGAGCTAAATGATATTAATAAGCTCAAGGAAAAGCATAAAAAGACTGTAGAGGAGCTAATTGAATATGTAGCAGCTATTAAGCTTGAAATTGATATGGCTGAAAACTATGATGAGGTATTAAAGGATTCATATAAAGATGTATTAAAGAAATATGACTCATTAAAAAATAAAGCTACTGAATTATCTAATTACCGTATTAAGCTATCTAAAAAGCTAGAGGCTCAGATTATATTAGAATGTAAGGATTTAGATTTAGATAATACTAAATTTGAAATTCAATTCAATGAGGCTTTATATGATAATCCATTAGATAAATCAATATTTACAGATAATGGTGTAGACAAGCCTATGTTTATGATAAGCTTTAATAAGGGTGAGCCTTTAAAGGCCTTACATAAGGTAGCCTCTGGCGGTGAAATGAGTAGAATTATGCTAGCCTTTAAAACTATTTTAGCTAAGGCAGGAAAGGTATCGTTAATGATATTTGATGAGATTGATACAGGTGTATCAGGCTCAACTGCTAAAAAGATTGCAAGAAAAATGTATCAAATATCAAAGAATATTCAGGTGTTATGTATTACTCATCTTCCTCAGGTTGCGGCTATAGGTGATGTTCATAAAAAGATATTTAAAGAAGAGCATAATAATAGAACATATACTCAAATTGAGGATTTATCTATTAATAAAAGAATTGAAGAAATTGCTAATATGCTATCAGGTGATAAAATAAGTCTTTATGCACTTGAGCATGCAAAGGAGCTAATTGAAGACAAAAAATAAAACTGCGATTATTCGCAGTTTTTATTGCTTAATATGTACTTTTCTATAGCTCTTGCTACACCACTCTCAACATTTGATGCAGTATATGTTTTGATTTTTTCCTTAACCTCAGGGAAGGCATTTTCCATTGCTACACCTAATCCAGCGCATAGAAGCATAGGTAAATCATTACCTGCATCTCCTATAGCCATTGCATCAGCTATATCAATATTTAAATGATTACATAATGCTTGTAATGCTTGTCCCTTATCACTATTTTTATTTAAGAATTCTAAGAATATCTTAGCGCTTCTAACCATAGAATATTCAGTATAATATTTAGGATTTACCTCGCTCATACATCTTGTTACTGCCTCATCAGAATCAACAAGCATACATTTTAAGAATTCCTCCTCATCATTAATAGAGTCAAAATCAGCTATAACATCAGTGATTTTATTGATTGTAGCTTCAACATCAGTATAAGGATTATGCTTAGGAGTGATTAGCTCCTCATTTTTTCTAAAGGCATGAATATTTACATTTAATCTCTTAGATTCCTCATATAATCCCTTAACAGCCTTACCATCAATTGCAGAGGTGAATATTGTTTCCTTTGTGCCAACATTGAATATTTTAGCTCCATTATAAATAATAGCGTAGTCGTTTTCAGTTGTTAATCCTAGCTCCTTTAAAACAGCCATAGCTCCACTAATTGGTCTTCCTGTTGCGATAACAACATAAACGCCCATTTCACGAGCTAATTTAATAGCTTTTTTATTATCATCACTAATTTTCTTTTCTTTATCAAATAATGTTCCATCTAAATCTATTGCTACTAGCTTAATCATAATTTATCACCCGCAAGATTATAACACAATTAGAAATATTTGGGTATATAATTTATCTAATTTTGTGAAAAATATAATTGTGAGGTGAAAATATGAAGAAAATAAAATTTTTAATATTTGTTTTCATACTTTTTGTATTTAACATTTTATCGTTAAATATATTTGCTTATAATATAAGTAAGGAAGAAAAGGTTTATGTTGGTGGAGAAGCAATTGGAATAAAGCTTAATTGTGGTATTCATGTTGTGGGTACATTCGGAATTGAAAAGGATGGTATTATATATAGGCCTTGGTATGATGCAGGTATTACAGATGGAGATATAATTATGTCGATAAATAATATCGAAACTAAGAATAAAGAGGATATATTAAACGCTTTATATATAGTGAAGAATAGGACGGTTCCTATTAGCTTTAAAAGAAATAATGTTGTATATACATCTAATATAACTCCTGTAATGATAGATAATAATTATACATTGGGACTTTATATAAAGGATTCTGTTGTAGGATTAGGTACATTGACATATTATGTTAAGGAGGCTAACATATACGGAAGCTTAGGACATAAAATATCAGATTATTCATTTACTGATGGTGTGATTTATGAGGCTAAGGTAACTGGAATAGTAAAGCCAACTAGAAATGAAGCTGGACAAAAAAAAGCCACAATAAATAGTGGAGCTATAGCTGATATCAGTAAAAATTGTGATACAGGTGTTTATGGAGCTGCTAATAATAGCTTCAGTACAGATAATATGCAGCTGCTTTCTTTCAAGACTAGAGATGAGGTAAATCTTGGAGATGCAGAGATATTGACATGTATAGAAGGAGAAAGGGTAGAAGCCTTCAAAATTAAAATTACATCACTACAAAAACAAAATGATAAGGATATAAAAGGAATATCATTCAGAGTTGTTGATGATAAATTAATAAAGAAAACAGGTGGGATTATTCAAGGAATGAGTGGAAGCCCTATTATTCAGGATAATTGTATAATTGGGGCAGTAACTCATGTTTCACTTAATAATAGTACTGTAGGATATGGAATTTACATTGAATGGATGTTTGAGGAAATGGGAATTACTGTTATAGAATAATAAAAGAGCTGTAAATGTACAATTTACAGCCCGTTTTAATGCTATTAATTTAATAAAACTAATAATAATGATAATAAACCAGTTAAAGCCATTGCTAATGCTAGGAATCCAATGATTACCTTACCCCAAATTGTTTTAGCTGGATTTTTGTATGCCTTAACAGTATCTTTAGATTTATTTTTCTTATAATTGTTATTGTTTTTAGCCATTTATCTTCACCTGCTTTTAAAAAAATGTTATAATAAAGTATCATTGTTATTATATAATAAAATTTACAAAAAAGGAAGAAGGAAATGACAAAAAGTAATAATACAAGTAAAATTATATTCCATATTGATATGAATGCTTTTTTTTGTAGTGTTGCTTGTAACATTAATCCTTCACTTAGAGGTAAGCCGTTTGCTATAGGAAGAGAGAATTCATATAAGGGAGTTTTATCAACCGCAAGCTATGAGGCAAGAGCGTATGGTATTCATGCTGCTATGAGCTTAGTAGAAGCATATAAAAAGCTTCCTAGCTTGATTGTAGTAAATATTGATTATTCACATTATGAGGAATATCATAAGAAGTTTGTATCAATTATTTCAGGATATACAAAGCTAATTGAGGTTGGAAGTATTGATGAGGTTTATGCTGATATGACTGAAATTGGTGCTAAAATTCATCCTGTTGTAGTTGCAAAGGAAATTCAAACTCGTCTATTAGAAGAATTAGGATTACCCTGCTCGATAGGAATTGGACCAACCTTGTTTTTAGCTAAAATGGCATCTGATATAAAAAAGCCATTAGGAGTTACAGTATTAAGAAAAAGAGAGGTAAAGGAGATTTTATATCCTTTATCAGTTAAGGAAATATTTGGTATAGGAAAGAAGACGTTCCCTAGATTAATAGATAATGATATAAAAACAATTGGTGATTTTATGAATCCTATAAATAAGGATAAGATAATATCTTTGATTGGGGATAAATCATATTATTCATCATATGAAAGAATATTAGGTAATTCAACAAATATTGTTGATCCTAATAGATATAGTGAATCAAGTAGTATTTCTACATCTCAAACCTATGATATATTTAAAACTAGTGAGGCAGAGGTATCATTAGAAATTAGAAGAATGCTACGAGAGGTATATAATAAGATGATTAGTGAAGGATACTTCGCTAAAACAGTTATATTAACTTTAAGGGATAGTGCATTTAATACTATTACTAGAAGAACAACATTAAATGATTATACAGATGATTTATATACATTAACTAATGTAGCCTTAGATTTAGTTGAGGATCATTTTGATAGTAATAAATCATATCGATTAGTGGGTATAGGAGTAAGTAATTTAATTGATAAGAATGAATTACCTAAGGAATATAACCTGTTTACTATTGATGATAATGCTTTAAAAATTGAAAGCATTAATGAATTAATGCGTGAGCTTCAAAATAAATATGGAGATAATGCATTGTTTTGGAATAAGAATAAAAAGAATTGACAAACATATTAAAATGTTGTAAAAATAATTGAATAAAATTTAGGAGGTGATTTTATGGAATTTAATGGATATGTTCTTAAGGATTATATTGTTAAGGCCATCAAGGATCTTGGATTTAAGGAATTTACTGAGGTACAAAAATCAGTATATAATAAATTAAAAACTGATAAAAATATATTAGCTAAATCTAAAACTGGTTCAGGTAAAACGCATGCGTTTTTGATACCGATTTTTCAAGATTTAGAGGAAAATGTAAATAAAATTCAAGCTACTATAGTTGCTCCAACAAAGGAATTAGCTACGCAAATTTATAAGGTTGCTCAGCATATGGCATCATTCTGTGGTGAAAGAATAAATATTAAGCTTTATAGTGGTGGGACAGATAGAAATAAGGAAATTGAAAAGCTTGAGGGTAATCAGCCACATATTGTTATTGGTACTCCAGGTAAGATTAAGGATCTTGCTATTGATAGTAATGTATTAAAGATTTACACATCTAAATATTTTATAGTTGATGAGGTAGATATGACATTTGAAAGCGGCTTCCAAGAGGAGCTTGATGTCATTACTAGCGTTGTAAATGATGCAAAGATGATGTTCTTCTCTGCAACAATAGCTGAAAAGATATTACCTTATTTAAAAAAGTATATGACTAATGTTGAATTCATTGATATTAATAATATTAATGATACAAGGATTGATCATATTTGGATTCCTTTAAAGTTTAAGGATAGATATGAGGTTTTAAAATCATTATTAGGCTGTGTTCAACCATATCTATGTATTATTTTCGCTAATAAGAAGGAAACAGTAATTGAGGTTGCTGGTAAGCTTGCAAATGATGGCTATTTTGTAGGTATGCTTCATGGTGATTTACAACAAAGGGAAAGAAAAAGAGTTTTAAATGATTGTAGAAATCTTAAATATCAATTCTTAGTTGCTACAGATTTAGCTGCTAGAGGTATCGATATTGAGGGTGTATCTCATATCATTAATTATGAATTGCCATATGATTATGAATTCTATATTCATAGAAGTGGTAGAACAGGAAGAATGCATAAGGATGGTATTGTATATTCATTCTATGAGGATATCGACAATGCATATCTAGATAATCTTTCTAAAAAGAAAATTGAGCCTGAATATTTCGAGATTAAAAATGGTGAGCTTGTTGAATATAAGGGTAGAAATACTAGAAGCCAAAGAGTTAAGCCTAAAACTAATTACCAATTAGAGGCTGCAAAATATATTCCGAAGTCAGACAAGGTTAAGCCTGGATATAAAAAGAAAAGACAAGCACAAATTAATGAGCTTGCTGAAAGATTAAAGAAGAACGACTTAAAGAAAAAGAAGAGGAGACGCAATAATGGCTAATTATATTATCGTTAGTGATACTACTTGTGATTTACCAGTAGAATTAGTGTTAACCTTAGGTGTAAAATTTTTACCATTATCATTTACTGTTGATGGCACAACATACAAAGGCTATTTAGATGAAAGAGAATATAAGCTGAGTAACTTTTATAATCAAATGAGAGACGGAAAAACTCCTACGACCTCTCAAGTAAATATTTATGATGCAGAGCAATATTTTAAAAAATATTTATCTCAAGGATTAGATATTTTATGTATCACATTCTCATCAGCATTATCTGGTACACACAATTCATTTAGAATTGCTGCTGAAAATATGAAAACAGAATTCCCAGAAAGAACAATAGAAATTGTTGATTCATTATGTGCTTGCTCAGGTGAGGGCATCTTAGTTTATCAAGCTGCCAAAAATCGTCGAGAGGGTATGAGCTTAAGAGATAACAAATCATATTGTGAGCATTTTAAGCACTATGTTCGTCATTGGTTTACTGTTGATGATTTAGATACATTAGTTCGTGGTGGTAGATTAACTGCGTCAAAGGCTATGATTGCAAAGGCGTTAAAAATTAAGCCTATTCTAAATGTAAGTGAGGAAGGTAAGCTTCAGGCTGTAACAAATAAGCTTGGTAGAAAATCTGCAATTAAGGAATTAATTGCTGAATCGCTACAGGGTATTGAATTAGAATATGAATTCCCTACATTTGTAAGCCATGCAGATTGTCCTGAGGATGCAGAATATGCTAAAAAGATTTTAGAAGAGGAATATAAAAAATTAGGAATTAAATCTAAAATTTATATTGCTAAAATAGGACCAGTAATTGGTGCTCATGCAGGGCCTGGGACTATTGCTATATTTACTGTAGGAGATAAGAGATAGGAATGGAATTGATTTCCATTCTTTTTTTTGCGCAAAAAAAGAGGCAAGCATAATGCTTACCTCTAATTATAAATTTATTACTTAATAGTTTCGCCAGCCTTAATGTGCTTATTAGTAATAGTCTTAGTATTAGTAGAAGAGAAGATACGAACGTTACGTTCAACAATTAAACCTTCAGGTAAAATTAACTTCTTACCGATTACGTTAATACCGCTTGATAATACCTTTGGATTATCCTTGTTAGGAGTTCTGTCATCACCAACACCGATTCTAGAATTGTTGCCGATAACTGTATCCTTATCGATGATAGCTTCTTCGATATGACAGTTTTCACCAATCTTAACGTCATTTAAGATAACTGAGTTCTTAATAGTAGAGCCCTTACCTAAAATAACACCTGGAGATAATACTGAATTTTCAACGATACCATCAATCTTACAACCGTTAGATACTAAAGAAGTAGTGATTCTTGCATCAGCACCAACCTTTACTGGTGGTAGGTCTTCAGACTTAGTATAAATCTTCCACTTAGTATCGAATAGGTCTAATGCAGTATCATGACATAATTCTAGGTTAGTTTCTAGATATGAATCGTAAGTTCCTACGTCCATCCAGTAATCATAATACTCATAAGCGTAAACGTTCTTAGTGTTAATCATTTCAGGAATGATATGCATACCGAAATCTAGATCATCGATTTCAGGATGAGCTTCGATTGCTTCAATTAATGCCTTAGTTGAGAATACATAGATACCCATTGAAGCCTTATTTGATTTTGGTTGTTTTGGTTTTTCAACGAACTTTTGGATCTTTAAATTAGAATCAGTTTCTAATACACCAAAGCGTGAAGCCTCTTCGATTGGAACAATCTTAGCAGCGATTGTTAAATCAGCGCCTGTTTGCTTATGTTGTTCAATCATTTTTGAATAATCCATCTTATAGATATGGTCACCAGATAAGATTAATACATATTTAGATGCATAACGCTTAACGAATTCTAAATTCTTGCGGATAGCATCTGCAGTACCATTATACCAAGAGTTGTTAGGTTGAAGAAGTGTTACGAATGAATCACGTCTGTCTAAGTCCCAAGGCTTACCAACACCAATGTGTTCATTTAATGATAATGGTAGGTATTGTGTTAAAATACCAATTTGGAATATTCCAGAGTTTGTACAATTTGATAAGGCAAAGTCGATAATTCTGAACTTACCTGCAAATGGTACAGCTGGTTTAGATCTTCTTTCAGAAAGAATGTCTAATCTTGAACCACGTCCACCAGCTAAAATTAAAGCTAAAGTTTCCATAAATTTTCCTCCCTCTATTAAACTAGCTTATTGAATAAATCCATATATACTAATGCTGAAGCGTTCCAGCTATAGTCTTGTTCCATTGCTTGCTTAACAAGCTTCTTGAATGCTGACTTATCATTATTGTATGTATTGATTGCTAAATACATAACTTCCTTTAAATCATAGGCGTTGAAATTAGTGAATGTAAATCCTGTACCTTCACCAGTATAAGAATTATAAGGCTTAACTGTATCCTTTAAACCACCAGTTTCTCTTGCAAGAGGTAATGTACCATAACGCATTGCGATTAATTGACCTAATCCGCATGGTTCGAACTTAGATGGCATTAAGAAGATATCAGAGCCTGCATAAATCTTTTGTGCGATTGGATCTGAATAACCAATGTAGCACTTGAATCTATCAGGGTATTTTGCTTCAACAGAGCGGAAGAAGTTTTCATAAACCTTATCACCGCTACCCATTAAGATAAATTTAGCATTACTATTAGTAATTACATCATCAATAATTGGCATTAATAATTCGATACCCTTTTGATCAGCAAGTCTTGAAACTAAACCGAATAATGGTGCATCCTCAGTATCTAATCCGAATTCCTTTAATAATGCTTCCTTATTAGCTCTCTTACCTGTTACTCTATTCTTAACTGAATAGTTTTGATAAATATGCTTATCAGTTGCTGGATCGTATTTAACAACATCGATACCATTTAAAATACCGTGAAAGTCAAAATATCTTAATCCTAAAATGTTATCTAAATTATAGCTGTATTGAGGAGTTAATACCTCTTCCTTGTATGTAGGAGATACAGTTGTAATAGTATTAGATTCCATAATTGCAGCCTTCATGAAGTTGATGCATCCACCAAATTCTAAGGAAGGAGAATAAGGCATATTTAAAATTGACATCATATCCATTGGATAAACACCTTGGTATTGGATGTTATGGATGCTATAAACTGTCTTAATCTTGTTAAAACTTAAATCATTATAATAATTAGCTTTTAAAATGTAAGGGATTAAACCTGTTTGCCAGTCGTTACAGTGCATAACGTCTGGTGTCCATCCGATTACTCTCATTGCTTCGATTACAGCGAAATCAAAGAATGCGAATCTTTCGCCATCATCAACATGACCGTACAATTCATTTCTATAGAAGAATTTGTCATTATCAATGAAATAGAAATCAACATCATCATGAACGGCGTGGAATACACCTACATATTCCATAGATGAGCCCATTCTTATAAAAGTATAACCTTTATAATAAGCTATATTTTTATCTTTAATTTTTTTATAATATGGCATAATAACTCTAGCATCACAGCCTTGGTCCTTTAATGCCTTAGGAAGTGCGCCTATAACGTCGGCAAGACCGCCAGTTTTTGCATACGGAGCGCCTTCGCTAGCACAAATTAAAACCTTCATATATTCACCTCAATTTTTTAATAGTCTATCATAATAATATTATATATTATTTATTGTAATTTAACAATAGAAAAAATGACTAAAAAGATGAAAAAAACTGATGATTTTCATTTGATTTTCATTCTTTTTTTAAGAAAGTCAAAAAAATCAAAATTCTATTGAAAAGATACTTCTTTTTTGCTA
>JAZQVB010000019.1:0-4316 GCA_045631605.1 Anaeroplasma sp. | reverse complement strand
ATAAGGTATTATAAAATTCATATTCAGATTTATATTTATACACTGAATATAGCTTATAATTTTGATAAGAATTATTAAGATTGTTAAAATCAAAATCTAAATAATTCTTAGATTCACACAAGAATAACAAATAATAAAGCTCATTATTCTTATCACCTTTTAAAGCCTCATTAATTTCTATTCTTGCAAGATTATATTCAGATTTCCCAATTAATTTCTTAATATTATCGTACATACTTCTTCCTACTTCATTAAAATCTCGTTAAATACATCATAATTTGTTGTATCACTTCCGACATATACAGCAAATTCTACTATCTTAAAGTTATAATTTTTTATTAATTCCTTAAACACCTTCGCAACTAACGCAGGTGGATTATTATAGGCTCCACAACCAAAGGCACCTAGTATTAACACCTCAGCCTTATTAATGTGAGCTATATCTAAAATTCTTTTAATTCTTTTTCTAATTATATTTTCTAAATTAGGTGATTTTGATACCTTATCAAATACTGCAAATGGGGCAGCACATGTAATAATATCAACATTATACCATTCATCTCTAGGCATTAGCTCAGGCGATGTGGTATCACTTTTAAATACTGTAATATTAGGAGTATAAATTAAATCATCATTACCAAAATCATCAAGTAATTTATTTTGATAATCATTTTGATGCTTGAAGTAAAACTCATTTTTTACTGCCTCAAGGCAGTGAAGTAATGTTGAGCATCTGCATAATGCCTCCTCTTGGGCATTAGCGTAAAATGGATTACCACCAATGCTTGAATTATTGGCAAAATTTAAAACTACAGTTTTTAATCCCTTATATTCCTTAGCAGCCTCAAAGCTTCTTTTTTTACTTACTATTATTTTAGATTTATGAGTGAATATTCTTTTAATTGAAATCTCATCAGACTCATAAACAATATATTGATTTTTAATGGATTCATTTAAGCTATTATTTAAATCCTCATTTTCCTTACATAGCTTATATGTATCACACATAATAGTAAAATTACTCATATTATCACCTTTATTCGTCTAGTATTCCGTGCTCTTCTATATATAGGACATCATATCTATAATATGAATCATTTTCTTCTAATACAGATTCATTATCATTCGTAACTTTTTTAGTATAATCATATGCTAAAAGCATTTCCGAATGAATTAAATGTCTTTTTAAATAGCTATTATGATCTATAGAAACGATCGATTTAATCGTTTGATCATTAGCATTATAAATATATGTTTTAATTATATAATTAGGGATATAATAGCCATCATTTAATAATTCAATTATTTTAAATGATTTATCATCTAAAATAAATTCATTATTGTCCTTCAAATATTTCTTATACGAATCATCTGTAACGGCTTCAAATACTTCAATAATAACCTCAGATACATCATTATTTAAATATTTACTTCTGCCATTTGATAGCTCATTAATTGCCTGTTGATATGCCTTATTTGCATCTAATAGTGTTTGTTTTATCTTATATTCATCAGATATAGAATCTAAAAAGGCAATTAAATAATATTTATTTGAATTAGTATTGATATAAACCTTAATCATATCCATAAAATCACATCCATATTAAAACCATTATTATGATATTATAACATTTTTAGCCTTAATAAACCATAGTATTTTTAAATAATAATATTATAAATATTATATTTGTTTTTTTATTTTAATAATGTTAAAATATGTTTGGTTATAGGTTATTATGTCGAACATAATAACAACAATTTAAAAATTAAAGAGGACATTACTATGGTAGATTTTTTTGGATTTGGAACTGGTGAATATCCATACGGTAGACCTGCAGATGGATATTTATCTTGGCAGCATTTAACATTCGTTTCAGCATTTGTTTTATCAGCTATTATATTAGCTATCATATTGGGATTGCGTAATAAGAATAAGGATTATACCACAAAAAATAAGGTATTAATTTGGACAGCAATTTTAATTGATTCATTTGAAATCGCAAAAATAATTATTGGCTGTTATTCAAATCCTAATTTTTGGAAAATATCCCTTCCACTATTCTTATGTAGTATTCAGCTTATAACAATACCACTTGCCGCATTCACAAAGGGTCGAATTAAGGAAGCCTGTTTAGATTTCATTTTAATCTTCGGATTATTAGGTGGATTACTTGGAACATACGGCATGGCTTCAAATTATAATGAATATCCTACTGTATCTTGGCCTAATTTCGTTTCAGCTGTAACTCATTCAATGTCAGGCTTTGCCGCATTATATATTGCGGTATCAGGAATGGGCAGCATGAAAAAGAAAAATATCCCTATTACATTTGGTATTCTATTCGGATTTGGTATTCTTGCCTATATAGCTAATGTATTAATTGGCTATAATTATATGTTCCTAATGTATCATGATGGAACACCATATGTATATTTCTATAATCTAGTAAATGGAAATAAGGTATTATATCCACTTCTAGTTATGTCACTATTTGTTCTATGCATATTCCTGTTCTATCAAATATTTAATGCAATAAAAAACAAAAAGAAATCAGCATAAATAGAAAAAACAACTATCAATTCGATTTGATAGTTGTTTTCATTTTAATATTTATTAGACTTTAGCTTAACTAATTCATAGCCAATCTTATTATTTTTATTTGATACTATGAATTTACCAAATATCTTTTTAACATTATCATGCAGCTGATAATCATAATTATAAGTATCAACATACATTTTTAATACACGCTTAATTAAATTATCATAATCAGAATCAATGAATCCTTCAAATTCAATCTTCTTCTTTAAAGGCTCTAATAAGCCTTCAGTTAATAATCTAGCATTAATATTAATATACGCATATATTGCGTTTATTAAATCTGAATTATGATATTCCTCATCAGCAATTAGCTTATCAATTAGCTTGTCTAATTGCTTCTTAGCCTCATCAATTATAAATTTAATTGATGTAAGATTCTTAAATGGCTTATAATCAAATAATTCCTTATTATTTGATAATGCATATACCGCAAATGATTTACATCTTAAATGGTTTAATGATTTTCTATCTACAATATTACTATTAGTTAAATCAATGCCAAAGTATCTATATAATCCATATCTATTATCATCAAATGATAATCCATTCGGATTAATTAATCTATCAACTAATGTATCATGATATTTATCTAAATCATAATAATCTATTAAGCAAGCATGTTCTTTTATTTTAACATTGTCCTTATAAATAGATAATTCAGAAGGTAATATTACACTTATATTGTCAAATGGTAATGGAATATATCCATAATTAATATGAAAGGCATTCCATCTCAAATGCTCCTGATATGCAAGCGAATAGCTTGGAGTAACATCAGCTAAATCATTAAAGTTTTGGAACCTTAATAGCTTTAAAATAATAGGATCTACATTAAATACATCCTTATCAAGTGGAGCTGGCTTAAAGTTAGCCTCTTCATTTTCGATATCTCCAAATATCTTATAGATAATGCATGTATTATTCATTTTTTCAATGAAATTCTTAAATACAATTTCCTTATCGCCCTCATATATAGTTGAAGGTGGAATAATTTTATTTTGAAGCTCTGCAAGCAGCTTCCTATTAATTTCCTCTACATTTTCCTTATCAGACGCCTTAATTGGCTTTAAATCATATCCTAGTAAATTGATTTTAACCTTCATATTTAAGCTTAAATAGAAATTACTTCTTTGCTTAATAAATGAATCTCTATACCAATTAATTTCAGATAATCTCTTAATCTCGTATGATTGCTTCAGCATCTTAGCTAGCTCATATAGCTCCTCATTAATAATCATTGATTTATTAATGATTTCATAGTTATTACCAAAGAATACTATATCATCTGAATCAATTAAATCTGAATGAGATGAATCATAATTCATAACTCTAACAAATATCTTATATTTTCTAATATTGTTTTGAGCTAATACAGATTTTAATTTAATTGCATAATCAATATTCTTAACATCATCTGCAAGAGAAATAATAATATGTGAATAAGCCTCATTATTATTCTTATCACCATTAAATATATCAATTAGCTTATCAATAGCTTCCTTAGAAAATACATCAACATTATATGGAATAATACGAGATATATCATCTGCAGCACGAGATTGCTCTATCTTAATATATCTAATTAATTTATCAATATCCTCATAGCACTTAATCTTTTCACAATAATTTGCAGGTAATGAATCAAAGTAGCCTTCGATTCTCTTATATGATTCCTCATTATATTTAATATAATCAGAAACGATCTTATTCATCA
>JAZQVB010000018.1:0-2461 GCA_045631605.1 Anaeroplasma sp. | reverse complement strand
ATACTAATGAAATTCCTTTATTCATTAATAAGGCAGCATCTATTTTATCTAAGCTATTATTTAATTGTTCGATATTATATATACTTCTTACAATTTCCATATTAATCTCCTTAAAAAATCCATGCTTGGCATGGATTTTATTTATTAAAATTTAAATGAGCCCTTACCCTTACCTTTACCTTTTTTAGCCTTAGGTACAGCTAAACCTGAGTAATTACCATTTTTTACCTGAGATTGCATTCTCTTCATTGAAGATTCATCCATATTCTTCATTTGCTTCATAGATTGCTTCATTGCTGCAAGAGTTTGTCTAAGTTTATTTACTTCTTGAATACTACGTCCAGAACCCTTAGCAATTCTTTCGCGACGCTTAAAGTCTCTATCAATAAGCTCAGGATGCTTTCTTTCCTTTTCAGTCATAGAATAAATAATAGCTTCTATTCTATCGAATGCCTTATCATCAACATTATTAATAGCATCCTTCATTTGACCCATACCAGGAAGGAAGCCCATAATTTTTGATAATGAACCCATTCTCTTAATCATTTTAAATTGCTTTAATAAGTCATTATAATTAAAGCTATCGCTCATCATACGCTCAGCAGCGTTTTTCATTTCATCCTCATCAATATTTTCAGTAACTGTATCGATAAGAGTTAGCATATCACCCATACCTAAGATTCTATCTGCTAATCTATCAGGATAGAAAATTTCCATCGCATCAAGCTTTTCACCAGTAGACATAATCTTAATAGGGATACCAGTCATTTCCTTAATAGATAATGCTGCACCACCACGAGTATCACCATCTAGCTTAGTTAAAATACATCCTGTAATATCTAAATCCTTATGGAATGATAACGCAACATTTACAGCATCCTGACCAGCCATCGCATCAACTGTTAATAAAATTTCATCAGGCTTTGCAATATCCTTTACATTTTGAAGCTCCTTCATAAGCTCCTCATTGATTTGTAAACGACCTGCAGTATCGATGAATACTAGATCACAGCCAAGCTCCTTAGCCTTCTTTAAGCCCTCAGTAACGATTTTTTCAGCACTAACATTAATTCCCATTTCAAATACAGGAACATCAATTGACTTACCTAATGTTACTAATTGGTCAACAGCGGCAGGTCTATAGATATCGGCAGCAATAAGCAATGGCTTTTTCTTTAGCTTCTTTCTATAGAATAATGCCATTTTACCTACTGCAGTAGTTTTACCAGCACCTTGTAAACCAACAGCCATAACAACAGTTGTACCACTTTGCTTAATATTTAATTCAACAGCCTCATCACCAAGTGTCTTTTTTAGTTCCTCACGAACAATTTTAACAACCTGCTGACCCGGATTTAAGCCTTTTAAAATTGTTTCCCCTAAGGCTTGCTCTTTAATGTTTGCTAAGAATTTCTTTACAACCTTGTAATTAACATCGGCCTCTAGTAAAGATAAACGTACTTCTCTTAGCATTTCATCTATATCAGTTTCATTTAGCTTTCCCTTACCAGTAAGTCTTCTTAAACCCATCTGTAAGCGAGAGCTTAAACTATCAAACGCCATATTATTCCTCCATTAATATATTAGATATTATCTCCTTTATATTTGAATCGATATCTAATTTATTTATTTTGTTAAGCTTTTCATAAAGCTTAAGCTTGTTTTCGTAATCCACTAAAGCATTAACTGTTCTTTTGATTTGATCATGAACACCATTACGAGAGATTAAATAATTTTCAGCAATCTCAGATAAAGATAAATCCATAAAATAATAATCCTCAAAATAGCTTCTTTGCTTATCAGTTAAAAGATTTGAATATATATCATACAAGCTAATAAGATAATTTCTTTCTATAGTATCTACATTATTAGCCATATTATTCCTCGAAGAAATCAGCAAATAATCCATATAGGTATTGCTCGATATCAAATATTTCTAAATCATCAATTGCTTCACCTAGACCAATATATTTAATAGGAATTCCCATTTCGTGTCTAATTGCAAGCACAATACCACCCTTTGATGTACCATCTAGCTTAGTTAAAATAACACCAGATACATCAGTTGCTTCCTTAAATGCCTTAGCTTGAGACATACCATTTTGACCTGTTGTGGCATCAATAACAAGTAAAGTTTCATGTGGTGCTTCAGGACATTCTTTTTGAAGAACTCTTCTCATTTTAGAAAGCTCATTCATTAAATTAACCTTATTTTGAAGTCTTCCGGCAGTATCACATAATAAAATATCATAGTTTTCCTTTTGAGCCTTCTTAATCGCATCATACATTACAGCCGATGGATCAGAACCAGCATCCTTAGTCACTATTTCAACACCAATTCTTTTTGCCCATACTGATAATTGCTCAATTGCACCAGCTCTAAATGTATCACCAGCAGCTAGTAATACCTTTTTACCTTCCTTCTAAGTCGGATCGTAGCCATGTCGTTCTGTGAGCCAAG
>JAZQVB010000017.1:0-9182 GCA_045631605.1 Anaeroplasma sp. | reverse complement strand
TAAAAGAATATAATTTTTTTCCTTTTTAAGCTCTACTGCTAGATATATAGTTTCGTTTATAGAATATCCTTCATTTAAATACTTCTCTAGCTTATTATAAAATTCTATATCATCTATACATTCTATATATTTATAATTCTTATTTATTATAAACTCCATTAGTGATTAATCTCCATTTTCTCACATATAGTAAGATTTAAATCCTTAGCTAATTTTAAAACCTCTTCAATATGAAACCCAGATAATCTAGCTGGAGAATGAGCATCAGCACCAATAATTATTTTTAAATCCTTATATTCGCTGGCGATTTGCCAAAATTCATAATATGGATATCTCCATGATTCTCTTCCATACCTTCCTTGACCCGGTGTATTATAAAGACCATTAGCGTTTAGCTCTAAATAAACATTGTTTTTAATTGCTGCCTGACAAATTTTATGTGTTGTTGCTCTTGCGGCATCATCAAACACTCTTTCACCATTAATATTTTTATATAAATACATAAATAGATCAGGATGTACTAATGTGTTATAAAGCCCTGTTTCCATTGCCATTACCGCAACATCTGCATATCTTCCAACGTTTTTATAATCTATTTGACAATATGAATTTATCATTCGTCCTTTTTCATCAGGAAAATAGTGTAGACCCAAATTTATATATTCTACCTTAGAGCGTAATTCCTTATAATAATATAGCCTTTCTGGTATATATTCCGTTTCAAAGCCTAGGTAAATCTTAATTTCGTTTTTATATTTTTCTTTAGCTTTTAATACATCGTTAATATATACAGGAACTGTGTTCATTTTCATATTTTGATGACACCAGTTTTCGTCGTACTCTTCTCTTGTCATGAATTCCTCTAAAATAGGGGCGTGATCAGATATACCTATTTCAGTAAAGCCTAGTCTAATCGCTTCCTTAACGTAATCCTCACTAACTCCGTCGGCATGATTACAGTATTTTAAATGCGTATGATAGTTACTTTTAATCATAATCTATACCTCTATAGCACTCTTAAAATCATGCACTTTAAATATAACTGCTCATTAGACGAGAGTAGTGCTGGGTGGTCTGGAGATTGGATTCTAAAATCTAAAAATTGAACCTGCCTTTTAGAATCTATTGCGGCATCCTTAACCATTTGCATAAATAAATCAGGTGTCATATGCTGACTGCAGCTAAATGTTAATAAATATCCACCTGGCTTGATCATTTTCATAGCCTGAAGGTTAATCTCCTTATATCCTCTATATGCCTTTTTCACTGTTGACTTATCCTTTGTGAATGCAGGTGGGTCTAATACTATACAGTCATAAACCTGATTATTTTTTGGATTTCTTAAATAATCAAAAACATCTGTACAGCATACCTCTAGCTGTTCAAAGCCATTTAGCCTTGCGTTAAATAAAATATCATCACACGCAAGCTTAGATATATCACAGGCAACAACTCTCTTAGCGCCATATTTACATGCGTGCAGGGCAAAGCCTCCTACATTAGAAAAGCAATCTAAAACAACAGAATCCTTTGCGTACAATCTCATAATATCTCTATTTAACTTCTGATCTAGAAAATATCCAGTTTTTTGACCGTTTTCCATATCAACCATAAACTTAATTCCGTTTTCGACAACCTCAACCCTTGGATTGAATTCTCCATATATAGAACCTTTAATTTCCTCTAGGCCCTCCTTAATTCTTACAGCCACATCGCTTCTTTCGTAGATTCCCTTTGGCTTTAATAGCTCTACAAGGATATCTACAAGCATATTCTTTATTTTATCCATACCTAAGCATAAAAATTGAACAGATAAATAATCTCCATATTTATCTACAATTAATCCAGGTAAAAAGTCAGCTTCGGCAAATATTAATCTTGTTGCTGACATAAAGCCTAATTTTTCTCTATGAGAAATTGCTTGCTTGATTCTATTTCTAAAGAATTCCTTATCGATAACATCATCTTCATTTCTAGATAAGAATCTAACCATAATTTTTGATGATGTATTTAAAAAGCCGTACCCTATAAACCTACCCTCAAATGATAAAACCTCACATACCTCACCATTAATTATTTCACCATCAAATCTATTTACCTCGTTATTAAATACCCAAGGAAAGCCCTCAAGCTTTTCTTTTTCTTCATTTTTGTTTAATATAATCTTCAACATGGTTTCACCCTCATAATTAAAGACCACAGCGTGGTCTTAATTTCTTATAATATCCTCTATAAATTTTAAATAGTTACTGGCCTTTTCAGTTAAAACCTCATAACCAAAATATTTTAATATTTCTCTATGAAGCTTTTCTCCAGATTCCTCTATTACATTAACTAAATTCCCAAGCTCCTGATATGGTATATCATACACCTGTCTTGTATAATTTATTCTTAATTCCTTAACCCTAAATTCACCACTAGCTGGCCAATATACCTTATCATATAGATTGTCAGTTTCATAAAAGCCTAGCTTTTTAATTTTATCCTCAATTATATCTAAAGCCTTTTGACTAATTTTCTTTACATTTAATGCTTCTCTTAATCTTTGTTTAAGTGTATTAAGCGTAATTGGAGCCTCTGTATTAATAATATTAATCAGATTGTATTCTAGATTTTTAAGTACAACCTCAGAGCCTTCATACATTCCTTCTAAAGAAATAAATTTAAAATCAGTAAATTTTTGATAATTCTTAGTCTTTAGCATACTATCACCTCATAGCTTCATTACTTAAAGTATATTATTAATATCTAAAATATTCAAGAAAAAAAGACTTGCCAATTGGCAAATCTTAATTCATTATCTATTAAATTGAGCCTTATGTAATGCCGCATATTCTCCATCTAAAGAGATTAGCTCATCATGAGTTCCTCTTTCAACGATTCCGCCATCCATTACAACTAATATTTCATCAGCATTTCTAATTGTTGATAATCTATGAGCAACAATTAATGTTGTTCTTCCCTTACATAATTCATCTAACGCTGATTGAATTAATATTTCGGTTGCGTTATCAAGCGCGCTTGTTGCCTCATCTAAAATTAGAATTGATGGGTTCTTTAAAAATACTCTTGCGATAGATAATCTTTGTTTTTGTCCACCAGATAATCTTACTCCGCGTTCACCAATTTGCGTATTATATCCATTTTCTAGGCTTTCGATATAATCATGAATATTGGCTGATTTTGCAGCATTAATAACATCCTCATCACTTGCTGAAGGATTACCGTATAAAATATTATCCTTAATAGAACCATTAAATAAGAATACATCCTGTTGTACAATACCGATATTCTTTCTTAATGATTCGAATGTTATCTTATTAATTTGATGGCCATCAATAATAATATTTCCTTTATTAATTTGATAGAAATTAGGAATTAAGTGACAAATTGTTGTCTTACCTCCACCCGAAGGGCCAACTAAGGCAACTTTTTTTCCTGCCTCTATTTTAAATGAAACAGATTTTAATACACTCTTGGTATTAACCATTTCCTCAACATCATCTATTATGTCTGTATTTTTATATTCGAATGTTACGTCATTAAATTCAATATTACCATATAGCTTTTCAACGTCAACAGCGTCCTTATCAACCATTTCCTCTGGTTGGTTAATAATTTCTAAGAATCTCTTAAAGCCCGTTGTACCATTTTGATATTGCTCAACAAAGTTAATTAATGTTGTAAGTGGCGTTATAAATAATCCAACCGATACAACAAATGTAACATATTCTGGTAAAGATATTGTGTTATTTAATGTAAACATACCACCAGCTACAAGAAGCACAACATTAAATATATCCGTAACGAATGTTGTTGATGAGAAGAATTGTCCCATTGCCTTATAAGCAACGCTTCTTGATTTAACGTATTTAACATTTCCTTCTTCGAATTTATCTATTTCGATATCGGTATTAGTAAATGCCTTTGTTACTCTAATGCCTGTAATAGATGATTCAAGTGATGCGTTAATAACAGCAACTGATTTTCTTGTTTCAGTAAACGCATCCTTCATTCTTTTTCTTAAAACAAGCGTAATAACAACCATTATTGGTACACATAAAAGAATAAATAATGTAAACATCCAATTTATCGTAAATAGATATGTAACCGATAAAATAATAGAAATGCCACAAATAAAGATATTTTCAGGTCCGTGGTGAGCAAGTTCTGAAACTTCCATCAGGTCATTTGTCATTCTTGACATAATTTTACCCGTTTCGTGCTCATCATAATATGAGAATGGTAGCTTTTGTAGCTTTTTAAACATATCACTTCTCATGTCCGCCTGCATCTTAACTCCTATTACATGTCCATAATATTGAACAAAATAACGAAGTATTGTTCTTATTAGATAGCACATAAATAACGCAATACCAAAGATAATAATAAATTTAGTTTTCTCGTCATTATTATATAATTCACTTGGAATAATATCCTCTAATAATGTGTTGGTTAAAATAGGATATCCCATACCAATTATAGCTATAAATAATGATGCCAGCATATCAAGGATAAACATTCCCTTATACGGCTTATAATAGCTTACAAACTTTTTAAACATATATACACCTCTACTTAAATAGTTTTAAAAACTCAAGATAATCTTGAGTTTTTTTTCTTATCGTTTTGGCTTAATAATTTCCTTGCCACCCATATATGGACGTAGAGCTACAGGAATATTAATGCTTCCATCCTCATTATAGTTATTTTCAATAAATGCGATTAAGCCACGAGGAGATGCGATAACTGTGTTATTTAATGTATGAACTAAATAAGTACCATCCTCGCCCTTAGTTCTGATTTGTAATCTTCGTGCTTGAGCATCTCCAAGAGTTGAACAAGAACCAACCTCGAAATACTTTTGTTGTCTTGGGCTCCAAGCCTCAACGTCACAAGACTTAACCTTTAAATCAGCTAGGTCACCTGTACAGCATTCAAGCGTTCTTACAGGTACATCTAGGCTTCTGAAGAATTCAACAGAATAGCTCCACATTTTGTTATACCATTCCATACTGTCCTCAGGCTTACATAAAACAATCATTTCTTGTTTTTCAAATTGATGTACTCTATAAATACCGCGTTCCTCGATACCATGAGCACCTACTTCCTTTCTGAAGCATGGTGAATATGATGTTAATGTAATAGGTAATTCAGCTTCCCTAACTATTTGACCCTTGAATCTACCGATCATAGAGTGCTCAGATGTACCAATTAGGTATAAATCCTCACCCTCGATTTTATACATCATGTTTTCCATTTCTGCAAAGCTCATAACGCCTGCAACAACGTCTGAACGAATCATAAATGGAGGAACACAATAATCAAAGCCCTTTTCAATCATGAAATCTCTAGCGTAGCTTAGCATTGCAGAGTGTAATCTTGCGATTTCCCCACATAAATAATAAAATCCGTTACCACTAGTTCTACCAGATGCTTCCTTATCTAAACCATTAAATCTATTGATAATATCTGCATGATATGGAATTTCATAACTAGGTACTACTGGCTCTCCATATTTTTTGTTTTCAACATTTTCGCTATCATCCTTACCTACAGGTACTGATGCATCAACGATGTTAGGAATAACCATCATAATCTTATTTAATGCCTCTGCTGCCTCGTCTAGCTCAGGATCGATTTGAGCAATTCTCTCATTATTTCTGGCAACTGTTAATTTGCTTTCATTAGCTTCTTCAATCTTCTTTTCTCTCATTAACATACCGATTTTCTTACTTAATTCATTACGTGCAGCACGTAAAGATTCTCCTTCTTGCTTTAAAGCTCTAATTTTCTTGTCTAATTCAATAGCCTCATCTACAAGAGGTAACTTTTGATCTTGAAATTTCTTTTTAATATTTTCTTTTACAATTTCAGGATTTTCTCTTAAAAATTTAATATCTAGCATAATCTTTTCTCCTTAAAAATAAAATAAAGTCCTTAGTATAAACTAAGGACGAATAATCGCGGTGCCACCTTACTTCTAGCCTTTAAAGCTAGCTCTTTATCTCTTAACGCGAGTAACGATTCTCATCATAGGTAGATTCATATAATTATCATACCACCTCGCACCAACCGATGGCTCTCTTAAATGCTTCCTTATATTACTATTCCTAATCTTTTGAGATTACAAATTGTATTATATCAATATCTTTTATTTTTTTCAATTAAATTTTATATTATTTAATATCTTTCTTTCTAAAGATAATCCAACCTAATACTGTAAAACCTGCCGCAAATACTGTAGGTGTTAAAAGACAATATGCAACCTCTGAAGCAGTATAATATGTATCAGCACCTATAATATATGTAATATTATAATATATATTTAAGTGATTAATAAAATCTAAAATATATACTATAACCTTCATTTCAGGTTCAAATCTAATCATCTCAACATATGTACCTAACGCAGTTGCAACAATAAGTAATAAGAATCCTGCCACAAAGTGAATTACAAAGCCAATACCTAGTTTTTGTAAACCTATTGTACCGAAGCAAATAACCGCAGATACTAAAACATAATTTAAAATACTAAATGTAAATGATACAAGTAAATATAGCAGCTCATTAGAATTAAATGGCTCGTATGAATAATCTAAGAATATAGAGCATAGACCTAATAGTAATAAGCAATAAGCAACCATTAATACACAAATAGTAATTGTAGATGTTATAAATAATGAGAAATATGTCTTAGTTCTTGAGCAACCACTAATAATCTTGTTTCTGATTGTTCCGTGTGAGAATTCTTTAGATATAATTATCCCCATGAATATTGGCATAATTAAACCGAAATCACTCATAGGAGAAAACGACGCAAAACAAATTGATTTAGCAGTTACACCTAAGCCTAACACTTGTGTTGTTTCTTCGCCTAAATCAGTAGCTAAATCTTTAACTAAAAAATCTAAACCAAAATATAACAACGCCGAGAATACAGCTAATCCAGCTCCAACAATACATAATATTAAAAATAATTTATCTTTAAAAATTCTTTTAAAATCTGTTTTAATTAAATTAACCATTATGACGACCTCCTATTGTATTTAAATAATATTCCTCAATAGTCATCTTTGAACAATTAATAGAATTAATATTTATTTGATTATCTGCTAATATCTTAATTAAGCTATTAATATCAACTTGATTTAATATCTTGATTTTATTATCAAAAACATTAATATACTCTTCGTTTACTTCGTTTTGTAGTAAAACAGCTTTTACATCTTCTGGATTTTCAGTTTCTATAATTGTGAATCCTGTAAGCTCGTTTTCTAATTCTTCCTTTGTTATTTCTTTAATCAATACACCCTTTGTTATTAATCCATATTTTGTAGCAACTAATTGAAGCTCAGTTAAAATATGAGAGGAAATAATAAATGTAATATTCTTTTCTTTATTTAATTTTAATATTAGTTCTCTTAAATCAACAATACCGGCAGGGTCTAATCCATTCATAGGCTCATCTAATATTAATATCTCTGGGTTATTTATTAAGCACATTGCAATACCTAATCTTTGTCTCATACCTAAAGAAAAATTACCTGCCTTTTTATTGTCATTAATAACGGCCTCTAAGCCTACCATTCTTAAAATCTTGTCAGCATCACACTCAACACCTAATATTGTAGCTTGCATAAGAATATTTTCTTTTGCTGAAAAATTCTTATAAATAGATGGACTTTCTACTATTGCGGCAACCTTTTTTCTTTCGGATGTTATGTTTTTATCTGTGGCCTTAACACCAAATAATTCATAGCTTCCTGATTTTGGACTAATAAGGCCCGTAACAGTTCTAATTACAGTTGTCTTACCAGAGCCGTTTTCTCCAACAAAACCATAAATATCTCCTCTAGCAACGTTCATAGATACATTTCTTAAAGCTTTTTTACCCTTATATATTTTAACTAATTTGTTAGTTCTTAATACATATTCCAAAGTAACCACGTCCTTTCGTTTGTCTTTATATTATATCACTATTTTATTAAAAAGTAACCAAAATAAACTAATAAAAAGAAAAAACTCGAAGATTTTTCTTCGAGTACATTACGTTCTTTTAAATCAAATCAAGATAATTTCGTTTAGCTGAGACTATAATGTGTAATACTATTTGTTGTTTAGCTTCATCTATTTTATAAAAAATGATGTTTTGTTTGCATATAAGAGCTCTATATCCCTGTTTGGCGATTGATTGATATCTTGGTACAACTCCAATCAACGGAAACTCTCTTAAATTATTAATTTGGTTCTCTATATATTCTAGATATTCAACGGCCTCTGTTTTAGAAAATGCATTATTTATATACATTATGATATCAATAAGCTGATCATTGAACTTATCTGTTCTAACAACTGAATAACTCATTATACACCTAACTTCTTTTTTATGTCATTAAATGTATTTTCTACAGGTGCAATTCTTCCGTTTCTAACATCATCTTCTGATTCAGATAACATTTTTAACAATTCAAGTTCTGAAATCATTTGATTATAATTCTCCAAACTCATAATTACTGTGTCACCATGTCCGTTTACAGTAATAAAAACCGGCTCTCTTGTTACCTTACATAAATTTGATATTTCATTATATTTGTTTCTTAATTCAGCAGACGGTCTTATATTTTGCATATTTAATCATCTTCTCCTTTGTGTTCTTTATATCTATATTATATCATAATTATGATATATATCAACGTTGTTTTTTAAATCGAATATATTATTAATTGTTTATTCATTCTTATACTATTCGTAAAAATGGACATAAAAAGAAAAAGTTGTCTGTGTCTATTTAGCACTGCGTGACAACCGACATTATTATATCATTTTTATACTAAATATCAACATAAGAAAGAAAAAACTCGAAGATTTATCTTCGAGTACATTACTTGGGTTGGCAGGGATAGCTGGATTCGAACCAGCGCGTGAGGGAGTCAAAGTCCCTTGCCTTACCGCTTGGCGACACCCCTGTGTAAAAAAGAACAGGGATTGGGATTTCTCCCAATCCCTGTTTCATCTGGGGTGGGTAATGGGACTCGAACCCACGACACCTGGAACCACAATCCAGTGCTCTAACCAACTGAGCTACACCCACCAGATATCAGAAACTTGCAAGGGGCTTTAAAAAATGGCACGCCAGAAGGGATTCGAACCCCTGACCTACTGCTTAGAAGGCAGTTGCT
>JAZQVB010000016.1:0-6388 GCA_045631605.1 Anaeroplasma sp. | reverse complement strand
ATAAAGGATACTATTATGATAGTGAAACTAATATGTATTACTGTAAATCTAGATATTACAATCCATCATGGTGTAGATGGTTAACACCAGATAGTATTGAATATTTAGAGCCACGAAATATCAATGGATTGAATTTATATGTGTATTGTATGAATGATCCAGTGAATTACAAACAAAGACCCGTTAGTAAAACAATTTCAAACAATAGTGTACATTTAAGATTATCTCATTATATATCATCAAAAGCAGTCAAAACTAAAACAAGTAGTTATTCATATAGATTAAAAAATACAAAGAAAATGAATAACCCAGCAGATCCTATAGTTGAGATAAAGGAAGAAGGTCAGCTATTTAGATTTGATTTCAGTAAGAATCCAGATTATAATATTTTCACATCATTCTATTATGCAAATAAGTTGTATGAAATGGGATTACCGGATAATAGAACATATGAAGGTATATGGTTTGAATTATTAGGCCACTATATTATTCATAAATTAGATATTTTTGATATTACTGATAGAGATGATGTTGCAGATATGGGAAGTTATAAATATGATAACAACGCCTATATTTGGGAAAATATTATTCATGGTTTAATAGAAGGATTGGAGAATTGGTATTATGATAAATGGTAAAATTAAAATTTTAGTATTATTGTTTTGCAGTTGTTTTTGCTTATCATCTTGTTCTAAAAGATATAGTTCTTCATATGAAGAAGATTATAAAAAATATATAAGTGAAGTTGTCGATGCAGAATTACACATGCCTCAACTTGTTGAATTAGGTAACTATGAATCGTTTTTAGCAGGAAGAAGAACTAATAATGATATATTTTTCGATACAACAGAAACTATATCATTAATTGTCCATTATCGTGAAGAGAATTTTGATTTTGCTGTCAACCAATTAGAATATAAGTACGAATTTATTAGTTCTTCTTTAGATAATTATCTAGATTATGAAGCAGAAGTTAATAATTTCCATTTTAGAGTTGATTGTAATAGTTTGTGTGAAATGGTTAGTTATCCTTCTGGTGAAATTGTATTTTACCCCAAGTGCTCATTAATAATAGGTATTAATAGAATAGAAAATAAAATTGCCTATTTATACTATTGGGATATTGAAATCCAAGAAATGGACGACTTGGATAAATTTGTAGAAGAAAAGTTTGTGCTAGAATAAATCTTAATAGAATAAATCTTAACAAGATAAGGGATAACTAAAATTTAGTTATTCCCTTGTCTTACAAATAGGATGCCTATTTCAAATATCAAAAGTGGGTCTTTAATTTTACAAGACACCTGTTATATATATGGATAAAACCGGACATATGCCTAAATGGGCACAATTATTAGTTAGTGTTTTAGGTGTTACAGGAAATGTTGTAGCTAGCGTATTGACGTGTGGTGTATTTGGTGCAGTAGCGGCAACATTAAGTGATATATATCAAATTGCAAGCCAAAAAGTCTATATTGATATGGAAAATACCAATTCACAAAATGTTCGAATTTATAATTCGTACAAAACATTAACTCCTTGGATGCGATATGTTTATAGTTTTTATTTAAATCATTTTAATCCTAATACTAAACATCTTATTAAAGGAAGTACAGTAGGGGTTCAATTTGAATGGGCATTACATAACTATGCTGTATGGTTTGGAATTGGAGGTGAAAATGCTAAACATCTCGATGTTGGAAAATCTATTTTTGCAGATGGTAAATCACATCCACTAGTAAATGAAAATGGTAATATTGATGGTACTGGTGTAATGTCAGTAATTATGAGAGGTTGTTTTATTGTGTTTAGTAATCCAATAATTTGGATTCATGATATTATAATGAATGTTGGTTTTTAATTTGAAAAACAAATTTGTACGTGTTATATTAATTATCCTATCTGTATATGCAACATTTATAACTGCATGTATTTTACTTATTTTATATATAAGCATATCAAGAGAAGATACAACTCAAATAGCAAAAGATGAGTTTTCAAAATATTATAATGGTAAAGATGAAGTAGTTTTGAATATTGAAGATAATCTTTATTTTGAAAATTACATATTGGATTTAAATGGTTTGCTAAAAGGTAATGAATATAATAATGGATTAATCATAAACCAAAGTAATTTCTTTTTCTCAGCTTCTAAAGAAACTTCAATGTCTAACTTTACTTTAAATATTTATGAATCTAATTTGCAAGGAACAGATATCAAATTGGTATATTCAAAAGATGGATTTAAAACTCATCCTTGGGCTTATGCAATAGAGGATGAATTTTATATAGAGCATTACTCAAAAAATGCTTTTTTTCCAGATAGTAAATTAATTGATAAATATACAATATCAACAGGTATTTATAAAAATATTGCTAGCGGAAAGGATTGTCAACTTTCTAATTATATGCCAAAAGAAAAACAAAGTAGATATAGTGTTGAAGTGATTGAAAATATATCACCTCGAAAGCATGGAAAATTTATAATTACCGATTTAGAAACAGGAAACTCTAATATAATAGATGATGAATATTTAAAGAATACTATATATATTGAATCTATGGAAATGTTTAATTATGGCCCAGATAGATTTGATATATCTAATGGACATCTTTTACTAACATATGGAATAGGTGCTGGGGATGGTTGGAATTATTCGTATTTAGTATTTGAATATGATTTTGATTCGAACACATTGGAATATAAGTTATTAGCATTCCCATTTGATAGTGTGCCTATACTGATTATATATATTGGATAAAATAATTATTTGTTAGCAATATTTTAAGAAAATATTGTTAATAGTATGATAAGAGTAACCAAAAAGCACGTATAATAGTTATCGATTATGATGACTATAACGTGAGTAATGGTTACTCTTTTTGTTCGGTCGCATTTTCTTTTATTAATAAAAAGTGTCGACAAAATTGCAAAGTTTTAAAGCGGATTACAAAAATGTAATCGTAGGCAATGTCAATGATTATATAACATCAAAATGTGTTTGTAATTTTTATTAATTACTACAGCACTTAAGAATAAAATGATAAAAGTTAAAATATTAGCTTTTTAGTATTGATTATATTAAGCTTCTAGAAATAGTTGATTTTTACGTGATATTTTTGATGTTTACTATTATTCTTTATATTTTGTAGATTTTATTTGATAATTTTGATATAATTACTATGATATAAACACTAAGGAGGTCTACAATGATTAATTTTCATAAGTTTGGCTTTTTAGATGCTAAAAAGCTTAAAAATTATTTTGAAGATACGAATTATTGGCTTTGTAGATTTAATCCTATTTGGTTGTTTATTTGGAGTGATTTATATAAGCCTGAGATAGCTTTTACAAATGAATATTGCTTCATAAGATATTTAATGCCTGATATAGGTATGACATATTATCAGCCATTTGGCTCTGGTAATTTACGCAAGGGTATTGAAATGATGAAGGAAGATGCCATGGAAAACGGGTTTGATTTTAATTTAGGACCTGTTGATGAGTCATTACTTGATAATGTTAAGCTATTAAGGATTCCTTTATATGAAAATGAAATATTCTCGTCTAAAATTTATTTAACAGAAGCTTTAGCGATGGAATCAATTAAAAATAAGGCATTAAGGAAAATAGTTCAGGAAAATAAAGAGGTATATAATAATTTATTTTTTAAGGTAGTTAAGAAAGAGGATTTTCCTCAAATATTAATGTTTTTAAATGATTGGTATTTATCTGAATCGAAGGACCCTAATAATGTTAATTTCTATACAAGGCTTAATATGGTCAAAAAATGTATGGAGCATTTGTATGAACTTGATATATTAGGAATTATTATGCAAAATGAAGAGAAAATTTATGGATTGGCATTAGGAAGCATATTTAAAAATACTGCTTATCTTCATATGGTAATAAATTATGATAATGTGGATGGGTTAAATGAAATTTTAACATCTACATTTGCTCAAGCTGTTTCAGGTAAAGCTAGATATGTTAATATAGAAGAAAATATTAATAGAAAGGAGACAGGTAAGAGTACTGTTAAGCCTATTAAGATTGAAGGCTTTTACTCTACGTTCCAATTATGAAAAAGAAAAATAAAACTAAATTTCTATGGTATATGCTTGCGGTAGGCGTATTACTTATATTTTCTTTAATATTATTAAGCTCACTTATTGATATTGGTGAGAGATTAAGAAATATTTGTATGTATGTAGAAATAGGATTTTATGTATTAGTTGCATTAGTTATTATATTTGCTATAATAAGACCTATAGTAATAATTGTGAAGAGTCCATCACTATCAATAGTTACATTAGGTAATGCAGATGAAAAGAAAAGCATAAGAATATATAAAAGGGTTGCTAAAAATATAGTAGCTAATAATGTTTTACCACAGGAACAAAGGCTGATGCTTACATCATATAAGAATCCTGAGGAGCTAGTATTTAATATTAATTATGTATTTGAAAACACAATTAAAAAGGAAATGAATTCTATAATTTTAAAGAATGCTAAAACTGTAATGATTTCAACTGTTATAACTCAATCATCAAGATATGATATGATGACATCATTTGCAGTTAATTTAAAAATGATTAAGGAATTAGTAGAGGTATGTGGTTTTAGACCATCTATGAAGAATTTAAGTAAGCTAGCAGTAAATATATTCTCAACTGCGTTAATAGCTGAAGGTCTTGAAAATCTTACATTAGATGATATATTACCTAGTACTACTAAAAATGCTGTAAGTGAGGTACCAATGCTTGGTAAGGCCTTAGATTCTGTTTTGGATGGTATGGCAAATGCATTACTTACAATTCGTATAGGATGTGTTACACGTCGTTATTTATATTCTGATGGTAATGCCATAACTAAAGAGGAAATAAGAAGGTCTGCTTATAAGGAAACATTGAAGCTTATCCCTATTGTTATGTCAGAAACTATTAGCTTTTTCCCTAAAAAGGTTGTTAAATTTTTCACTAAAAATAAAAATGAAGGAGATGTTGTAAATGGAGAATAACAATTTAAATGTGCCTGAAAGTATTTGGGCTGATGGATGTCCTGAAAATATTGATGAAAAGGATATTATTCAACAAGAGGAATTACACGCTATGTCGGTAGATTATGTAGTTAAGAATGTTTTAATCCCTAAGGGATTTAAATTAGAACAAGGCTTTCCTAGAAGACAGTTCCCTAATATTGTATGCAAAAGAGATGGAGAGCTTTATTGTATAGTAGTATTCCCATCTGTTTTCCCTAACCTAGTTACAATGGTTGATGAATTTAGATTACAAATTGTAGAAATGGCTAAGAAAAATAATGCTACACCTTTATATGGTACTGTAGGATATATGTCAATTGATGAGGAGCGTGCTAAGGCAGGCTTAACGTTAAAGGGTGATGTGTTTAAAACAAGCTTCCCAGGTTTCCATGTTTTAACAGATGAGCCTACTCAAAATTATCAAGTTCCTGTAACAGAACTATTTAGACCATAATTAAAAAGAAGCCTGGCTTCTTTTTTTGTTTTTGGAGGGTAGTATGAATGAATTAATAAAAAGAAGAGATTTATCTAAGCATCAAATTAATGAGCTTGATTTATATTTTGATGGTAAAATTGAAAAGCTTTTACAAAATGAACCTAATGATATTATTTATTTAATAGATTCATCTATAGAATATTTTGGGTATTCACTTGTTAAAATATCATTAGAATATTATTTAAATGAGGAAACATCAGCTATACAAGTATTATTTGATAGAAACAAAATAGAAGTATATGATAAATGGCTTTATTTAATCCATTATTATAAGCTTGAGGATAATGGATTAGGAATGACTATTGGTGATTATTATTATAATATTAACAAGAAAAGCTCTGCGAAATTTTATTATGATATTACATTTAAAGAGGGCTATGACCTAGCAAATTATAATTACTATTATTCGTTAGTAAGATATTTAGAGCTAACTGACGTTAATCCTAAGGATAAATTAATGAGCCTTATTAATGGATCACAAAAGGAATTGTTTGATGTTGGTTATACATATACATATATATTACTTTTAAATTACATGAATAAAAATGATGATGACTATTTAAAGTATCTTAATGATGGTATCAAGGTAGCCTATAAGGTTGTTAATGAAAAAAGATCTAAGAGCTTTTATAATCTAATGTATAATGATGATACAGATCCTGAAGAAGGATTATGCGAGCTATTATCATTAAAGATGGAATATTTTCTATTGAAAAAAGATTATATAAAAACATACAATGCATATAATTGCTTAACAAGTGAAATTGCAACCTCTGGTTGTAGAAAATATTATCATATAAGAGATAAGTATTACTATGATATGCTAAAGCTTATGAGTGATGATTATAAT
>JAZQVB010000015.1:0-8671 GCA_045631605.1 Anaeroplasma sp. | reverse complement strand
ATTTTCTACATAAATATCATGTAATATATATATTAAAACTTTACAACTAATACTCGTTTAGATATAATAAGCAAGAATGAAATAAAAATCAAGGAGATAAATATGAAGCTTGAAAAAAAATATGGATTAATGACTGCCATTTCTATGGTAGTAGGAATAGTTATAGGTTCAGGAATATTCTTCAAAGCACAGGATATTTTAATATATACAAATGGCAACGTATTTTTCGGAGTACTGGCTTGGATTATAGGTGGTATTTTAATGACTATATTCTCAGCAACATTTGCAAGATACGCTACAAGATATGAAAAAATTAATGGTGTAGTAGACTATTCAGAAGCTATAGTAGGCAAAAAATACGGTTTTATGATTGGATGGTTTATAACAGTAATTTACTACCCAGCAATGACAGCTGTATTAGCTTGGGTATCAGCAAGATACACATTAAATTTATTTGGTAATCAGAATATAACTGGTGGCTTATGTATCGCACTAGCTCTTCTATATTTAATAGGAGCTTATTCGTTAAATATGCTAGCACCAAAATTGTCTGGCAAATTCCAAGTTTCTTCAACAATAATTAAATTAATACCTCTTGCGATTATGGCAATTATTGGTACAGTAGTTGGATTAATAAACGGTACTACAATTGAAAATCTAAAGCAGGTATCATCAGCATCAGGATCATTTGATGGAATATTCGGAGCAATTTGTGCTGCAGCTTTCGCATACGAGGGTTGGATAATCGCAACTACAATCAATGCTGAAATAAAGGATTCTAAAAAGAATCTTCCTAAGGCATTAGTATATGGATCATTAATAATAATGATTACATATGTTACCTTCTTTATTGGTATATCAAGTAGTGCAACAATTGAAACAATTATTACACAAGGCGCACCTGTAGCATTTACAAACCTATTTGGTAGCTTTGCAGGTACAATTCTAAATGTATTTATTGTTATTTCATGCTTAGGTACATTAAATGGTTTAATGATTGGAAATACTAGATCAATGTATTCAATCGCAAACAGAAATGAAAAATCTGATATTAAAATATTTAAACAAGTAGATACCGTAACAAATATACCTCATAACTCTGGTGTAATAACATTATTATTTTGTGCATTCTGGTTTTTCTTCTTCTATGGAGCAAACCTATCAGATATAAATATATTTGGTATATTCGCATTTGATTCATCTGAATTACCAATTATTACTCTATATGCACTTTACATTCCAATTTTCGTAATTTACCTAATTAAAAATTGGAAGTCAGAAACTAAAAAATTCAAAGCACTAAATATCGCAGCATTATTTGGATCAGTTTTTATGATAGCATGTGCAATATATGCTCATGGTATTAAGCCACTATTAAGCTCATTAGAAAATAATACATTTAGCTTACCAGTATTATTCTATCTAATTGTATTCGCATTAATTATGGGAATTGGCTTATTAATATTATTTAAAAAGAAAAATACTGAAGAATAATAAAATATGGTTACTAGTATAATCAAATAGCTAGTAACCATTTTATTTTCCCTATATTTCAAAATGAAAAAATGGCTCATATGAGCCATTTATTTTTGGTTTGGTGCCCGAAACAGGAATCGAACCTGCACTCCTCGGGAACTAGATTCTAAGTCTAGCGCGTCTGCCAGTTCCGCCATTCGGGCATGTATCCAATTAAGCAATCTTGCGATTGCATTTAGTATTATACAAAATACATATTTAAATGTCAACAACTTTTTTATTTTTTTATTTCAAGTAGAAAAAAACTCTTAAGCACTAAGACTTAAGAGTTAAATTTAATTATTCTGCTTCTTTTTTACCCTTTAAGAATCCATAAGTTACTGCAGCAAGTGCACCACCTGCCATAGGTCCTAAAATCCAAATCCATAATTGTTCTAAAGTAGCTGTATTATCACCAAAAATACCATTTAATAAAGATGGAGCTAATGATCTAGCTGGGTTTACTGATGTACCAGTTAAAGATAAGCCAATTAAGTGAACTAATACTAATGCTAAGCCGATAACGATACCAGCATGCTTACCATCATGATGCTCATTATCTGTAACACCTAAAATTGCAATAACGAAAATAAATGTTAAAACAACCTCAGCTAATAACGCACCAATATAGCTCCATGCATCTATAGAATATTCAGTAACAGTTACACCTAAAACAGTTTTAGTTTCTTCATGTAATAATGCAGCTTGAATTGTATTAGCACCTAAAGAATCAAAGCTTCTAAATAATGCAGCTAATAATAATGTACCAACAAAAGCACCTACAACTTGAGCTGCTACATATAAACCAAATTCTTTAACAGTAATTTTCTTTCTAATTAGCATAGCTAATGAAACTGCAGGATTAATATGACATCCTGAGATGTTGCCAATTGAATATGCCATAGCAACAATTACTAAACCAAACGCTAATGAAGTTGCTACAGGTTCAGCATTTGTCCAAACAGCTACACCACATGCACAAAATACTAATACTGCTGTACCGATTGCCTCAGCAATACATTTTTTTAATAAAGTATTCATTTTTCTTCCTCCGTTTTCTATTGTAATTTAATTATACTACTTTAAAAATAAAAATTAAATACTCCAATATAATTTTTATGAAAGAAAAAAAACGGCTATCAAGCCGTTACATTCTATAGTGGCGGAGTAGAAGGGATTCGAACCCTTGCACCAGTTACCCGGTCTACTTCCTTAGCAGGGAAGCCTCTTGAGCCTCTTGAGTACTACTCCACTTACCAAGCGCTATTACATTATAGCGCATGATATACCCTTTGTCAATCTTTTTTGCAGAAAAAAAATAAAGCTCATAATGAGCTTTATTAATTAAAATTATAAATTTGAACCGAAATCGCAAACAACTACTTGTCCAGTAATTGGCTTAGATTCATCGCTTGCAAAGAACATTAATACATTAGCAACATCCTCTGCTGTTGAAGATGGACAGCCCTTTAAATCACAGTGTGCAGCCATTGCTCCAAACATTTCCATATCCATGTTAGTATAATCCATACCAGCAGTCATAGGTGTTAAAATATTACCTGGACAAATTACATTACAACGAATATGACTTGCTGCTGTACGCATTGCTGTATGCTTAGTAACACCAATAATTGCAGCCTTACTTGATACATATGCAGCACCACCGCCACCATTATATCCTGCAACACTTGCAACATTAACAATTGATCCTGATTGTTGTGGTAGCATGTACTTTAATGCTTCTCTAATACAGTACATAGTACCCTTTTGGTTAATATCTACTACTCTGTTTAAATCCTCATCACAGAATTTATTGATTCCCTTTAATCCTGAATCTAATACACCTGCGTTATTAACTAAAACATCGATTTTGCCAAATGTATCAACTGCAGCCTTAATTAGGTTTTCACAATCAGCTGGCTTACTAACATCTGTAGGTACGCTTAATACCTTACCTCCAGCAGCCTCAATTTCACCTGCTACAGCGTCTAATGCTTCTTTTCTTCTAGCACTAATAACAACTGCTGCACCTTCGCTTGCAAATAGCTTAGCTGTTGCAGCACCTACACCAGAGTTTCCTCCAGTAATTACAATTACTTTTCCTTCTAATCTTTTCATTTTTTAAGCCTCCATATCTATACATATTTTACTACTTAATCTTTTTATTTTCAACAAAAGAAAAATAGGGATTTCTCCCTATTTATTAAAGTGCTCTTACTTTTTCTTCGATTTCCGCTAAAACCTCAGGATTATTCTTTAAAAATTCCTTTGCATTTTCTCTTCCTTGGCCAATCTTATTGCCTTCATAAGAGAACCATGCACCAGCCTTATGAATAATATCAGCCGCAACAGCTAAATCAACAACCTCACCAATTTTAGAAATACCTAATCCATAGATAATTTCAACCTCAGCCGTTTTAAATGGTGGAGCCACCTTATTCTTAACAATCTTAATATTAGTCTTGTTACCTAAGATATTAGATCCATCCTTAATTGCTTCACCCTTACGAATTTCCATTCTTAATGATGCGAAGAATTTTAATGCTCTACCACCAGTTGTTGTTTCAGGATTACCAAACATAACCCCTACCTTTTCTCTGATTTGGTTGATAAAAATTGCAACACAATTAGTTTTCGAAATTAATCCTGAAAGCTTACGCATAGCTTGAGACATTAATCTTGCATGTAATCCTACATGATTATCTCCCATTTCGCCATTAAGCTCTGCTTCTGGAACTAATGCTGCAACTGAGTCAATAACGATAATATCAACGCTTCCTGATTTAATTAATGCTTCTGCAATTTCTAGTGCTTGCTCACCGCTATCAGGCTGAGATAAAATTAAGTTCTCAGTATCAACACCTAAATTCTTAGCATATACAGGATCTAATGCATGCTCAGCATCAATAAATGCTGCATAGCCACCATTCTTTTGTGCACTTGCAATTGCGTGAAGCGCGAATGTTGTTTTACCTGAAGATTCAGGTCCGTAAATTTCGATAATTCTTCCCTTAGGATAACCACCAACACCTAGTGCCTTGTCTAATGCGATAGATCCTGAAGGAATAACCTCAACCTTTCTATCAACATTGTCTCCTAAGCGCATAACTGCACCCTTACCGAATTCCTTTTCAATTTGCTTTAATGCTGCCTCTAGGGCTTGTTGTCTTGCATCTGCCATATATAAAATACACCTCCATATATAATAATAGACAAAAAAAGTAAAAATTTTTTATATTTTTTATTTTTTATATAGATTTTAGTATTACATCCTTGCTCTTCCAGAAATATTCAATTCCTGAAACAACAGTTAACACTGCTGCAGCGTACATTAATACAATACCAGCGTATTGAACTACCATACATGTATTAGCAAAGAATAATACTATTATCGCAACCATTGTAGTTGCTGTTTTCCATTTACCAAGCTTAGCTGCCGGAATAACAACACCCTCGCTTGCTACTACCATTCTTATACCTGAAACCATAAATTCACGAATAATCATAATCGCAAATATCCATCCTGGCATATTATCAGGATTTTCTAACATTAATAATACCATTGCTGTAAACACTAGCATCTTATCTGCAAGTGGATCAGCAAATTTACCAAATGTAGTAACTAAATTTCTCTTTCTTGCAATGCTTCCATCTAAGAAATCTGTAATAGATGCAATTGCGAAGATAACAAATTCAATTGCCATACAAAGGCTTATTCCAGTATATCCCTCTTGAAAGCTTGTATATGGAATATATGTATTTTGTAAATATGGAATATACCATACTATTAGCATTATAGGAATTAAAATTATTCTTAGCATTGTTAGTTTATTAGGTAATGTCATTTTATTCACTCCTTATCATTTATAACAAGTAAATTATATCATATATGGTCCTAATCAACAAATGAATTTTACACTATAGTGTAAATTAATCTCCTAGTATCATGCCGAACACCTTTTCTACACCATCTAATACAAAATCAACTAAATAATAACAGCATTTATCACATAGCTTAGCTGTTTTTATAAAAATATTCTTATCGCCCTCAACATAATAGGCTGAATCAGATGTAGGTGATTCATCACCTCCACCAGTTATACCAAATATTAAAGCCGCAAATAAAAGCACAAATCCTAATATGTATATTAACCTCTTTCCCATTTTATCACCAGCTTTAATATACATTATATTCTTGTCATTTCGGGATGAAAAAAAAGAGAGAACGTTAAATTCTCTCTTAGTTAAACATATTAGCGTCAGACAAATTATCTTGTAGCTTAGAAATAATCGTATTGATACGCTTAGACACTGCTTGATGTGTAATACCTAAGTCCTCAGCGATTTCACTTTGCTTCTTCTTTTTACAGCCAATACCATATGAGCTAAATAGGATCTCGCGTTCACTGTCTGTTAATAACGCTTTAATTCTATTCATCATCTCATCAGTTTGCTGCTGCTCACGCTTCTCTGCATAAGATTCATCTGCAATTACATCACCAATGCATAGCTTACCATCGTCATCAATTTGAGCGTCCATTGATACCTTACTGAATCCATGGAAATACTCATTAACCTGATATCTACTCATTCCTGTATATTTGCATACCTCATCTATTGTCGCATTTGGATGCTCCTCAAAGCATTTCTTAATAATTAAAATCTTACGATGAACCTCGCGCGAATGCGATACAACTGCAACTACCTTATTTAAATAATCGTACACATATGTTTTTATCCATTGAGTGGCATACGATTTAAAGCTACCTAAATTTTCATTATACAATTGCATAGCATGGTATACAGCCATACGACCCTCTTGTCGAATATCCTCCTGTACATCATGTCCAAGATATTTGTAAAGATAAGCTTGATACTCAATCGCATCCACACATAAATTTAAATAATAATTATAATCCTTCATATTTTTTACCTCTTTCCATTTTTAACCCTTCAACGTGCTTATCACCTCAAGCAACCACACCTAAATAAATAACAGCCATTAACTGCACTAAAAAGACAGGATAAAATCCTGTCTAGCTTGTATATTGATACAATCTGATGCTTGTACTGCATTCAGATACATTTAATTTGCTAATTGAATTCATAAAGCCTGATATAAGAGGAATATAAGTACGTCTTATATCAATAGACTTGTATTTCAATCCAATAAGCTTATCGATTCTAGCGCTCTTCAATTCCTCACTCCTTCCTGCTATCATCATTGATATGTGATTTAAATACGATAATTTAGACTTGATTATGCATTTTAGACAAGATATATTATTTAAACTCAATAAATTAGGCTTGTCCAATGACAATAAATTACATCTTAATTTCATATTTTCCTCCATATTCTATATATTTACAACTTTTTTGGGTTGTATACCATAAATATAGAAAAAAAGATTCCAAATTTTGGAATCTCTTAACATAATTTTTCTATTATATTTGGCTTTATTAAATAAAGCTCGTTATTGTATTTGACAGTAATATCCTTCTTAAGATTTAGCATATCATCAATTACTATTCCTAATTTAGCCTTACTTACATCCTTATCCATGCACGAAGGCTTTAATATAGACGGCTCTACAGAATTTGGATTAAATCTATCAATTACAGTATAGTGAGTAACGAATCCTAAATATATATATGCATTTCTAATATCCCTATCATTACTATTCTCATCTAGATTATCTATTAGCTCCTGTATATCAACAATTTCAAATTCAAATTTAAAGAAATTATTTTCAAGCAGTGCCTCAGCAATCAGCATATCAAATCTCTTCATTGATTTACAATTATTAAATACAACTAAATTTGTGCTTCTTGAGAAATAATCAAAATCTGCTCTTAACACGCTATTTACCTTTTCGGCCATTTTTTTAGCATCAAGATCATCTAGCTTAGTTCTTAATTTCTTAATCGCATAATTATATTTAATATATGATTCTCTATTAAATAAATCTGCAAATATACCATTATCCTTAACAACTGTATTCCTTAAAGCCTCAACAGTTAATCCTTCAAAAATCATCTTATCTAATGCTTCAGATTTGAAACCCTCATTTTTTAAGGCTGGCTTAGCGTTTATATACATATGGCATATAGCTACCGCATACCTAACTAATAATTCTCTTACCTCTACTGGATTAAGCTTTTCAATAAATAATAAATATTTTATAACTAATTCTAATACCCTATTAAGAGTATTATCCTTTTCTATTCTAGCTCTTACAAAGGCTGCAACCTCTTTTCTATTAAGCTCAAATAACGCTTTAGCTAAGAGCACCTCGTTAAAGCTATAATCATACGGAAGGCATTTCAATTGTTTCATTTTGATTCTCCTTAATTAATTCAATAAGCTTGTCCTTAAAGGCATAATAAATTAAATCTGTTTGCTTATAGTTAGTTACACTACATAGCTCCTCTAATGAAATACATTCACAATATACCTTCATTTCCTCATGAACTACTCCTCTTAAGTCAGATGTTGATATTATTCCATTATCTAGCAATGTACAAATTTTATCAATAACGTCAGATACAATTTCTTTTATAATATTTTCTATTATATATATATCATTTTCACTGATTTGCTTAGTAATAGTTTTCTTTTTAGAAATATACTTAATATCATCAATAGTGTAATCCTTATCAGCTAGCTTATTTTCAATTGTTTGCGATTCATAGCTATGATATTTTAACAGCTGATACAAAAGCTTATATCCACCATTTCTAAAATCTGTAACAGCCGCAAGCATTTTAGAATTTAATGATAGGTTCAGCTTCTTAATAAATTTCTTCTTATCATCAATATTAGTTAAATAATGATATGGTATTTCAGTATCAAAATATTTCAAATATGTTTCACTAGCCTTTGCGGTATAACAATTTTTTATAATATCCATAGGCTCAACATTATAGCCATTTAGCTTTAATGTTTCATATACATTATTTATAATAATACGCTTTTCCTCTTCATGATTATTTCTAACACCCTTTGAATAATCATCAATAATACTATCTAAAATACCATTAGCCTCTATTATAGAAATAATTGTATAAAGGCTAGTAATAGGCATCTTATCCTTAATTGAAATATTAAAGCCTGTACTAGATGCATCCTTAAGCTCCTTAACAGAGTTAAATTTAT
>JAZQVB010000014.1:0-1421 GCA_045631605.1 Anaeroplasma sp. | reverse complement strand
TGATGATTATGGACTAATTCCAAAAAGTAAAATCACTTAAATTATATGAATATGAGAAAATTAGAAATATATGAATTAATTCAAATTAATAAGAATTTATGTATTTGACTGAAAATATTTTAAGGAGGATACAAAATTTATGAAATTTAAGAAATCACATATCCTTATTATTTCATTGATATCATTATTCCTATTATTGAGTATAAGTTCTGTATCAGCTGTGTCTGATGCTGATAATATCGCTCAAGAAGTGATAATAGATGATGTTAGTGCAAGTGAGGATATTGATAATATTGATAATGATATTATAGATGCTAATATATTATCTGAAGGTGAAAATACTGATCCTAAGAATCCTGACGATCCAGGAGCAGGCGAAAATAATACTATTCAAGCAAATGGAACCATAAAAGTAAATAATTCAGATAAGGAAAATGTATTAATTCCATTTAATATAACTAATTCAAATATAGTGAATTACACTGATGAGGAAACTGGTGAAAATAAAACTCGTGTTGATGTTACTAATTTGACTGTAGATAAAGCAGATTTAATATTAAACCTAACATATAATAATGGAACTGAAAATATCACTGTTTTATTAGCTGATGATAAATTTGGCTTATCTGGAGAACCAGGCAATTATACCCTTAACTTGAATCTCAGTGATCTTGATTTCAATATTGATTTCTATAAGGCTAATTTAACTATTATCTATAAGTATGGAGACTTAAACGAAACCAATAAAACAATTAATTTAATAGCATTCGCTAGTGCACATATTGAAGATAATGTGACTGAAGCGGATTATCAATTTGGCGGATTCAAATTCAGATTATTAGATGAAAATAATCAACCAATCGCTAATTATACTATTACTGTTACACTTTCAAATGGTGATTACTTCTATAGTTCTATTGGAAGTGGTTTTGCAATAGTAAATAGTTATAAAGATATAACTTCTGATGAAGATGGGTGGATTATAATTAATAATACTTTCATATCCAATGATGATAAACCACTTACTGTTGGCAAGCATAATTTCACATTCAATGGAAAAGAATTTTTCCAATTTAATAATACATCTGAAGTTACTGTTAATCCAATTAATGTAAAAATCATTAATGCAAATAATATTACAAAAGAGTATGGGAATATTTTCAATTATACTTTCCAAGTTGTTAGAGCAGAAACTGGTGAGCCAATTAATCATGCTTCCATTCAATTTAAAATAGTTTCTCCATATATCAATAAGGTCATTAATCATACAACCAATTCAACTGGATGGTATAACATTCCAGATATAAATTTAATTGGTGGTGTTTATAATATAACTCTTAATGTATTTGACAGCAATTTAAATTGCACTACAAAAAATGTTAAGAGATATATAACTATTACTGCAAGACAAGCTATTTTAA
>JAZQVB010000013.1:0-3097 GCA_045631605.1 Anaeroplasma sp. | reverse complement strand
AGAAGAGGTACATGTAGATTACATGTTGCTAAAATTGCACAACTTATTTATAAGAAACTTAACATTGATATATTAGATTACATAAATATGCAAGATTTAACAGAAAGAATGTATTGGGGCGGACAATCAATTTGTAGTGTAGGACATGAGATTTATATGCTATTAGACTCAAGTGAAAAATGGTATAACATACCACAATATAAGATAGAAAGAGTATATCAAATGTTAAGAGTATATGACAAAAAGAGTTTAAAAGCATACATGTTCAATTATCATATAAAAGACATTGGAATAATAAAGGATGTCAGCGAAGATATAGTAAGAATCATAGACAAAAAGAAAATGTATTAAATGGGATACACGAGCATAAAGATATTTGGAGTAATAGTAATATTTATAATAGGTTTCAGTGTAGGTAAGGGTAAATATCAGACAAACCATCTTGGGGTGCAGAAAAATGCAAAATTAAAATTGTAACAGGAGGTTATGGTTATGAAAGCAAGTCAAAATCAGATTGATAATCTAGTATCATTACTAGATGGATATGTAACAAAGGGCGGACACCATTTAAACGTAAATGTTTTAAGTAAGGAGACATTATTAGATGCTCAAAAGCATCCAGAAAAATACCCTCAGCTAACAATTCGTGTATCAGGATACGCTGTTAATTTCATTAAATTAACAAAAGAACAACAGGATGACGTTATTAGACGTACAATTCACGAAAATATGTAATTAATATAAGGGCTATTGTTAACGCAATAGCTTTTTATTAAATTAATAGAGGTAAAAATATGGACAAAATAGAAAAGAAAATGTTTGAAGAGGCTGTTGCTTTAATTGAAAAAAGATATCCTATTGGCTGGGGTGGAGCTGGAGTAGTTAGAACTAAAAATGATAATTACTATACTAGCGTTTCCATTGAAACAGCTAATATGTCAGCTACCCTATGTATAGAAACTGGAGCTATATTAGAGGCTCATAAATACAATGAAAAAATCACACATTGCCTATGTGTTGTGCGTGATAATGAGGATTCTGAATTTAAGATATTAACACCATGTGGAATTTGCCAAGAAAGATTAAGATATTTTGGTACTGATGTTTTAGTTGGCTGTACAACCCCTGATAATAGCTTAAATTTTGTAACATTAAATGAATTACAGCCATATCACTGGACTAATGCTTATCCAGCTAGTGATATTGAGCATTTTGAAGAATAATATTGAAAAAATAAATGTAATAATATATACTTATATTGTTTTAAATACAGAGTAGCAAAATCGCGTTAAGTGCCATATCATGGGAAGTTGGATATGGACGAACACAATTGTGGCGGTGGTTTTGTGCGTCCGCTGTACTAAGGTTATAGTGGTACTCTTTATAGGAGGCCTTTATGTTTAAAAAGTTTTTTGAGGCACTGTATAAATATAAGCTTGCAGTGCTATTATTTATTTTATTTGGCTTTATATTAGGCTTTTTTATTACTGAATTTGTAGTAAATAATAATTATAGCTATTATCAGTTCGAAATTAATGCTGTAACAGAGCCAAATGATTATTTTAATAATGATTATTTTGCATCTCAATATGAGAAAATAGAAGAATATAATCTGAAAATCAAAAATAATGAAATATCAGGATCTAAAATATATACAACAACTGTTGTTGATATTACTAAGCTTGGTGATAAGATAAAATTAGAAAAAATAGATGATAATACCTATTTAGTAAAAATATCAAGAAAATATTTTCCTACAACATTTGTCGCATCATCAATGAAATTAAATTTAGGCATCACTAAGGCAGAAAAGCAAATGAAGGCTATTTTTGATTCGGGTGTAGAAGGAATAGATTGTGATTGTATTACAATGACATCTAATGTATATGAAGCAGGATATATTAATCCTTATAAGGCTGGTATTATTACATCAGCAGTATTTGTATTGTTTTTTATAATAATTATATTAGCTATTGTTATAAAAAATAAGGATATTGAAATAAAGGATATTTCTGATGGCGAAGAAATATTTAAAAATCCTTTTAATAGAAAATATTGGGTATTATCTAGTAAATGCTTTAAAAAGGTGAAAAATCTTGCGGTAATGGCAATATTATTTGCTTTAATGATGTGCTGTAAGGCTATCGCAATGCCTTCAGGCTTCGGAGCATTAGGATTATCACTTACATATTTATTCTTCGCAATTATAGCTATGCTATATGGACCTTTAGCTGGAATTGTAATTGGATTGTTCTCTGATATTTTAGGATTTATTTTATTCCCTGATGGTCAAATGTTCTTTTTAGGATATACAATAGACGCTATGCTTGCAGGATTTACTTATGGAATAATGCTATATAGGACAAAGATAACATTTGCTAAATGCTTATATGCAAGAATTATTGTTAATATTTTTGTTAATGTAATATTAGGCTCTATGTGGTGGGCTATTATAAATTCATTTACATTTGATGCGTATGTTACATATACAGTAATGATTTCACTACCTAAAAATTTAATTTATTTATTACCTCAAAGCATCGCATTATTTTTAGTCTTGAAATCAGTTGTAAAGCCTATAAAATCATTTGATTTAATGGATTATAGAATTTGTGAAAATATATCGTTATTATAAGAAAAAATATTGTAATTTAATATAAAAAAAAGTATAATACAATTGTCATAAAGATGGTACGAGAGACAAGCTCTGAGACTACCAAGCAACCTTTTAGGTAAGGTGCTAAAGCTTGAATGATGGCATTAACTAGAAACTATGCCATCCGTATGACTATGGATGGCTTATTTTATTTTAAGGAGGTGGAAATATGATAGCAGAGATTATAATAGATATAGAAAATAAACAGGTTAATAGAAGCTTTGATTACATAGTTCCACCACACCTGATTGGAATTATTGAGGTAGGCTTTAGAGTTAAGGTTCCTTTTGGTAAGCTAACTCGTGTTGGATTTGTAATAAAACTAAAGGATACTACTGAATTTAAAAGTAATCTAAAGGAAATAATAGATACTATAGATGTAAGAAGAGTATTAAATGAGGAATTTGTTGAATTAGCTCAATATATTTCTGAAAATAATTT
>JAZQVB010000012.1:0-7648 GCA_045631605.1 Anaeroplasma sp. | reverse complement strand
AATGTGCATTAATTATAAAATTGAAAAAAGGAGTGTGTATAAGCTTAGCACAGCTTATATAGTATGAAATTATGAATTTAAATGAAATCAAAATAGTGGCAGACTCATCATCTGATATTTTAAGTTTAGATGGTATAAATTTTCAATCTGCACCACTGTCAATTGTGACAAGTGAAAAGGAGTATATTGATGATGATAAGCTTAATGTAGAGGAATTTGTTAAGGAATTAAGTCAATATAATGGTAAATCATCAACATCATGCCCAGCACCTGGAGATTATTTAAATGCCTTTGGTGATGCTAAGGAAATTATTGCAATAGCTATAACTAGTGGATTATCTGGAAGCTATAATTCATTATGCTTAGCTAAAAGACAATATGAGGATGAATATCCTGATAGAAGGGTTTATACGATTGATTCCTTATCTGCAGGTCCTGAAATTGCTTTAATTATTTATAAGATTAAGGAATTATTATTATCTGGAATGTCAGTGAGTGATACTTATGACTATATAATGAAATATAAGGAAAATACAGGCTTAGTATTTATGCTTGAATCAATTAAAAATCTAGCTAATAATGGTAGAGTTAATTCTATTTTAGCTAAGGCTATTGGTCTATTAGGTATTAGATTAATTGGTAAAGCTAGTGATAAGGGAACACTAGAGGTATTAGAGAAAAAGCGTGGAGAAAATAAGGCATTGCAGGCTGTTGTTAGTAGCTTGTATGAGAATGACTATAAGGGTGGAAGATTATTTATAGGCCATTGTAATTGTGCTGAAACAGTAGAAAAAATTAAAGGTATGATTAAAGAAAAATACAATGATGCTGAAATATTTATTTATAAGTTAAGAGGATTATGTAGCTATTATGCTGAAAATGGTGGATTTTTAATTGGATTTGAAAAATAGTATATCTTGTCAACCTTAATAATTAATATTATAATTATATTGTAAAAATATTTTGCAATTTAATGTTATATATAATATAATTGCTATGTTTATAAGAGGTGAATCAAATGAAATTAGTTAAGAAAATTTTAAAAATAGTAGCTAAGCTATTTGCGTATTTATTTTTAGGTATTATTTCGACTGTCTTATTTGCGTGGATTGGTCTTAATATTGCAAAGTTTGGTATTTATAATGATTACTATTCGATTAAAACAAATATTTGTACAAATCCAGGTTTAAATGAAGGTGCTGTACCTCAAGGTATTGCAGTATCTGAGGATGAGGATTTAATATTAACTACAGCGTATATGAAGGATAATTCAGCTTCTAGAATATATTTAACAAATTCTAAAAATGAGGTTAAGTCTATTAAGCTTATGAAAAATGGTAAGCCATTTACTGGTCATGTTGGTGGAATAAGCTTAAGTGGTAATACTGCATACATTTCTAATGGTGATAAGATTTATCCTATTAGCTTAGATGATTTAAAGAATAATGATGAGGTTGATATTAAAGATGGTATTAAGGTTAATAATCAAGCTTCATTTACATTTGCAGATGATAAGTATTTATATGTAGGTGAATTTAATTATTCATACTATGTATGTGAGCATCCGCTTGGAGATTATAACGCAATTTGTACAGTATATAGTTCGGATGATTTAACTACTCCAGTTAAAATTTATTCTATTAGAGATAAGGTACAAGGATTCTGTGTAACTGATGAGGGTAAGATTGTATTATCTACATCTTGGAGTGTATCAAGTTCAGTATTCTATGTATATGAAGAAGAAGATGTTGTAGATGCACAAACTACAATTGATGGCGCTCCTGTATATATTTTACAAAACGCATCTAAGGAAATTAAAGCTCCTGCGATGAGTGAGGATTTATCTTATAAGGATGGTAAGGTTTATACAATGTTTGAAAGTGCATGTGATAAATACATCTTTGGTAAATTCTTCTTTGCGACTAAGGTTGTTGCTTTAGATATTTAAATATAAAAAGCCTTCGGGCTTTTTGTTTTGGATAGAGGGGATAAAATGATATATTCTATAGATATAAAAATTATAGGTAATGTGATTGCCTTTGTTGGTATGACATTATTTGTATTAAGCTCATTATTTGCTAGTAAAAGGAAGATATTAATTACTCAATCTGCTTCTCATGTTGTTAATATGGCATCAGAACTATGTTTAGGGCAATATACGGCAGTTGTACAGGAGATAATAGATTTTACTAGAAATTTGGTTGCTATAAGAAAAACAAACAACAAAATATTAAATATTATTTTAATAATATTAGGTGTAGTTGTAGGTGTTTTAGTTAATGTATTTATTAACAATAATGATCCATTTGGATATTTACCTATATTTGCTTCACTTGAATATTCAATTGTAATTTTAATGCCAAATGTTACGGTTTCTAATATTAAATGTGCTATGCTTGTATCAACATTATGCTGGGCAATATATGGCTTAGTTTACCAAAATTATGTTATGCTAGCATTTAACATATTATCATTTGTTATAACTATAGTAACTCTAATAAAAATTTTAAAAAATAAATCAAATGACGCATCTGAAAATTAAAAAAAGATGCGTTTTTTTCTTTCTTTCATAGTGAAAAAAACGTTAATTCATAGTATAATTATTATATTGGAGGGATAAAGATGAAGATTATTCACACTGCAGATTTACACCTAGATTCACCACTAGAAAAAAACCTTAATCCTATTAAGGTAAAGGAAAGAAAAAAGGAGCTATTAGTTAATTTTGAAAGGCTTGTTACGTATGCAAATGCTAATGATGTAAATGCAATTATCATTGCTGGAGATATGTTTGATAAGCCTAGAATTTCTAATAAGGTAATTTCATATATATTAGATATTATTCATTGTAATAAGAACATAGACTTTTTCTATGCTTCTGGAAATCATGACGAAAACTTCTATATTGATAATTTATCGTTTAAGCCAGAAAATCTATATACATTTGATTCTAAATGGAAAACGATAGATTATAAGGGTATCGATATTACTGGTATTGTATATAATACCAGCAATAGTAATACAATGTATGATACATTACTTTTAAATAGGGATAAGCTTAATATAGTAATATTACATGGTCAAATTGCTACATCGGTAGATGCAGGAATTAAATTATCACAATTACAGGATAAGGGTATTGATTATTTAGCCTTAGGTCATATTCATAAATATACATATGACAGAATTGATGATAGAGGAGTATATGTATACCCTGGATGCCTAGAGGGAAGAGGATTTGATGAGATTGGACCTAAGGGTTTTTCTTTAATTGAAATTGAAAATAATAGATTTAAATCTGAATTTGTTAAATTCGCGCGTAGAGAGCTACATGAGGTTTCAGTTGATATTACAGGATTAGATACTTGGCTTGAAATTAAAAAGGAAATTCAATCTAAAATAGATGATATCTCTAAGGATGATATGGTTAAGGTTATTCTTGTTGGATATTATAAGGTAGACTTAATTAAGCAAATAGAGCTATTAGAGGATTATTTAGATAGCCTATTCTATTTTGCAAAGGTAGAGGATTTATCAAAGCTTGAAATTAATCCTAGAGATTATGAAAATGATATTTCACTTAAGGGAGAATTTATTAGAAATGTTTTAACAAGTGATTTATCTATTGAAGAAAAAAATCAAATAATTGAGTTTGGTATTAAGGCCTTAATGAAGGAGGAAATCTAAGATGAAGCTAGTTAGTCTTTACATTGAAGGCTTTGGAAAAATGTCACAATATTCTTATGATTTTTCTGATGGTCTTAATTCAATTTATGAAGAAAATGGTTGGGGTAAAACAACCCTAACTATATTTATTAAATCTATGCTTTATGGAATTTCTAAATATGATAGAGCGATGTATTATCCTTGGATTAATCAAACAATATTTGGTGGCTATTTAATAGTTGAGGTTAATAATAAACAATATAGAATTTATAGAAATTTTGATCAAAAAAAGTCTGCAAATGATATTTGCAAGCTATATGATATGGAAACAAATCTTGAGGTTGAATGTAAAGCCTCAACAATTGGAGAAATGTTTTTAAATTTAAATGAGGAATCATTTGAAAGAAGTGTATTTATTCCGCAAAAGGATATTGAAGAAGGCTTTGGTAGTGATATAGAGGCTAAGCTTGCTAATTTAATTGGCGGAACTGATGATTCACAAAGCTATGATGAGGCTTGTGCTATCTTAAATAAGAAAATTAAATTATTAAAGACTAATTCAAAGAATGGCTTAATAATTGATTTAAAAAAGAATTTATATAAGATAGAGGATGAAATTGCTGATTGCGAAAGTAAAATTGATGGTATATCGGTAATTAAAAAGAACATTGAGCAAGTTAATAAGGAAATTAATGAGCTTGAGGAATCTAAAAAGGGAATTAATTTTAAAATTATCGAATATAGCCGTAATCAAGGTAAAATAGCTAAGCTTGCGGTAAGAGATAAATATATAGAGGATATTAATCAGAAGAAAAAGGAATTAAAGGCTAATAATGAAATATTTAATGGAGTTAATGTAACTATTGATGAAATTAACGAAATAAGAGCTAAAAATAAAAGGATAATTTCTCTTAAAACTGAGGCTGAATTAGCTAAAAAGAACGATAAAACTAGTACAAAGCTTGAACAAATTAAGGGAACAATAGATTTTAATGGTAATGTCCCATCTGATGAAAAGATTGAAAGAATAGTAAAATGTGTTGAGAAGCATCAAAAGATTAAGCTATTAGGTAATTCTAACGTTGAAGCTAAGGAGCCAAAAAAACAAACATTATCTACAATATTAGCCGCTATAAGCAGCCTATTACTACTAGTTGGTGTATTACTTATTGTATTCCATTATTTAGAGCCTGTGCATTTGCTTATTCCGGCAATAATATGCATCGCACTTGCGGTTGTAGGGTATATTGTAGCTATAATATCGCACATAATGGTATCATCATATAATAGCTCAATCACCTATAAGCGTGTCTCAAATTATGATTTTGAGCTAAGAGCCTTAGAGGAGGAAATCAGAGAATTCTTCAGTAAATACCGTCTTTATTCATCTGACTTTAATAATAATTTATTTATTATTAGAAGCAGTGTAGAAAGATATAAGGAGGCTATGGCTGACTTAAATCAAATGGAAACGGATAATAAGGAATTAGAAGAGGAAATTCAAGCATTAGAGGGTGTTGTATTAGGATTCATTAATCAATTTAATACAACTGCAGTAACAATTGAAGAAAAAATTGGTCAATTAAATACTAGATTACGTAAAAAGAACGAAATTGAGCAAACCATAGTTAATAAGCAAACTGAGCTTAAGCAATATATTACACTTAATGGCTTAGACCAAATCAATGAGGATGAGATTGATATTGAGCAATTAAATAAGGAATTAAATGATATTGACGATAAGATATCAGGATTAAACAAAATTAAGGCTACAAATTCTAATAGCCTACTTCAATATGAAAATGATATTTCTATTTATGAGGAACTAGTATCTCAAAAGGATGAATTATCAACAAGAATTATAAAACTAGAGGAAGAATATAGATTATTAATATTAACATCAAACTATTTAAATGAGGCTCAAACATCATTACTTTTAAAGTATGTTAGCCCAATGAAGAGAAGTGTTAATAAATATGCTTCCTTATTGCTTAAAAATGCTAAAAATTACAGTATAGATGTAAACTTTAAATTCCAATTCATAACATCAGGTGGATTAAAGGGCTTAGAATCATATTCAAAGGGATATCAAGCAATCATATCATTATGCATGAGATTAGCATTAATTGATTGTTTATATCCGAATGAAAAGCCATTTATAATTTTTGATGATCCATTTGTTAATTTTGATGATGATAAGCTTCAAATATGCAAGGATTTAATTAAGGATGTTGCGAATAATTATCAAATAATTTATTTTACATGTCACAATTCTAGAACTATTAAGTAATATAAATAAAGCACAACAATTAAACTGTTGTGCTTTGTTTTATTATACACTTAATTCATATAATTTACTTAATATTTTAACCATTGCGTATGTATCAAGCTTACAATACGCTAGTAAAGCTTCTCTGATTTTTAGTCTTTCCTCAGGCTCATAGGCAAGTATATTTTCATACATTGTCATTGCCTCTCCACCATTATGAATTATATCTAAATTATGATAATCTAATTCAGGATCATTAGGGAATAATCCAGGAAGAACATATTTAATAGAATAAGAGCCTTGAAATTCTTTTTTATAAATAATCTTCTTTTGAAATGGATACATTAAATCTACGAAATTTAATCGTCTATCTAATTCATCCTTTAATGAAGGATACATTGTTGCAAGCTCTTGAATTCTTTTTATTTCATATGATGTATTGAATGCCATAATTGATGCATCCCTAGGTATATCATTAATTAGGCTAAGTGCTAAATCATAGGTAGGATTAACACCCTCTGTAGCAAGGAATTCCTTATGGATAGGAGTAGCTCCCTTTGATTCAATGATATGAAGAGAATATTGGAATGTTATTTGCTGATAAGGGGAGGTACCCTCAAATAAAGGCAGGGCTGGCATCATAGACTCAAAGTCTAATAAATATAATGGATATCTAATCTCACTTAAGAATTCATTAAGAGAAGCTTTATCAACCTTCATTTCCTTGTTTTCAATCTCATGAGAAATTTGAAGCTTAAAATTTTTTGATAGCTTTTTATAATAATTACTATTAGCTAAATCATTAAATGTAATAATTCCTTCATTATAATATGTATATTTCTTTTGACAATTAGCTAAATCAAACACAGAAGGATAAGGAATATCCTTGAAGCAATATTTTTTAAAGCTACACTCAAATGGATCGTCACATTTTTTTGAAATACCTATATTTGGTATTTCATTATTATTTTTACAAGCTCTTAAATCAGCTAATATTGATTTGATATTATGAGAAAAGCCGATAGCTTTTTCTGTAATATCATGAATTTTAAATAGCTTATTAATCTCAAGCTCAGGACCACGAACATATTTACTATCTAATGTAATAATGTTTACTGATTCAATATTTAATCCTAATGATGAAAGCACATAATATTGGAATGCTGAATCAATAACATGATAATCCTTAACATGGGTTGTACTTTTTACCTCGTAAATTTTATAACCATTTGTAGATTTATGAAGAATGTCTACTGCACAATATAAATCATCATTTAAAAATGATGCCTCACATATATTGGTAGTATTATTCTTTAATTCATTTTGAGTTTTTTCAATCATCATCTTTAAATCTAGATAATCGCCATTATATGTAGTTACATCTACATAGTCACCGAATATTTGCCTAGCTAAATCACCGATGCTGGTGCCTGATTTTAATCTTTTCTCAGCTTGAGAGGAAATATCAGCTAATTCAGGGTGGTATGCTTGTAGATAAAAGCTTTTTGGACATTGGCAAAAGCTTACAAATTTTGATTTTGAAATTAAGTTTTTCATAAGAATCACCTCTTGCTATTATAATAGCATATTTTTCTTAAAAATATCTTAAAAAAGTAAAAATTAAGTGGTATAATATTTTATATTATGCATATTGAGGCGATTTGATGTTTACTAAGGTAATTAATTATTTTAATCAATTAGGAATTGAATACG
>JAZQVB010000011.1:0-13513 GCA_045631605.1 Anaeroplasma sp. | reverse complement strand
TATATATTTAGATGTAAAAAGGGTATAGGCTATATAATATTCATCCTTAGTAAAAGGATATAGCCTATACCTTTTATTTTCATAATCGCGCAAAAGAAAATATCCATTAAATTCAATATATTTCAAATTAAATGGAATTTTATCCTTTAAGCTTAAATATAACTCTTCCATTTTCTTTATCATACCCAGCTATTAATTCTTGATAAGGTATATTATACATTTTAGATATTTCATCAAGCTCAATATTACTTTTACATTCTAATGTTTTTAGCCTATAGTAATTCTTTGTATCAAATATATTTATAAATGTATCCTCAGATACATTAGAAACAGTTTTAATTATACTACTTCTTTCATTTATTGCGTTTTGAAGATCATCCGTATATTTTTTAGATATTTCCTCTTTAGTTTCTTGTTCTAATTCATTATTTTCAACTATGTTTATATCCTCAAGCTCTATTTCTTCCTCTATTGCTGGCGCTTCTATTTCTATTATATTTTTATCTAACTCTTTAGTTTCAAAAGCCATATTTAGCATATATTCAATATCAATTCCGTTACCCTCAATTACATATAATGATGTTTTAACAAGATCAATTTGTAGTATTTCTATACCATCTACAGATACATCACACACAAATGTAATCGATTTAAAATATTCCTTAGCTGATATATCCTTATATGATAAATCAATATCTATTGAAATAGATAATATACCTTCTTTTATTTTATAATTATTTATTTTTGAAATATGATTCAAAATATTTGATATACCATCTATTTCATAATATTTATTCTTTTGAATTTCTAAATTCATTTCTAATCACCAATATAGTATATGAATATATTTCTTATATATGCAAAAAAGGCTTTAAGCATTTCGCTTAAAGTCCTTTGTGTTCATTTAATAATTCGTCAAATACAGTTAGAACTAATCCTAGTCCTTCCCTTTTTTCACTAGATGTGATAATTAGCTTATCTCCTTCTTGAATATTAAGAGTTTCAATGATTGTTTTCTTACATTTAGCACGCTCATTATTCTTTATCTTATCAGATTTAGTAGCGATTACTGTAACTCTATGATTATAATATTTCAAGAAATTATACATTAAAACATCATCTTGTGTAGGCTTATGACGGAAATCTACTAATAGGAATACCATCTTAAGCTTTTCACGGCCTACAACATATTCCTCAATCATTTTACCAAATGTTTCCTTAACTGATTTACTAACCTTTGCATACCCATATCCTGGTACATCCACTAAATAAAATTCATTATTTACATGGAAGAAATTTAATGTTTGTGTTTTACCAGGATTTGCAGATGTTCTAGCTAATGACTTACGATTAGTAAGCATGTTAATAAATGAAGATTTACCTACATTTGAACGTCCACAAAACATTACCTCAAACCCGTCATGCTCTGGGCATTGTTCTAGCTTCACTGCTGAAGTAACAAATTCTGCAAATTTAATTTCCATAAGAATTCCTCCTTTAAATCGTAAAATTTAAAATTTGGGCAATTGGCTTAAACTCTTCCTCATTAATTGTACAAGTACCAATATCTCCATGGTCTGGATTAACATCGCCATGACAATCACTACCTGCAGAAATTAATAAATTATATTTTTTAGCTAATGATGTGTAATATTCCTCATCATTTTTACTGCTAGGATATCTCACCTCAAGCGCATCAACACCTAGCTTAATAATTTTTTCTACATTTTCTTGCTTCTTAAGTAAGCAAGGATGTGCAAAAATGACAAAGCAATTTGCATTTCTTGCAAGAGCTATACCATCCTCTACACTCATCTTAGTAGATGGTATATAAGCCTCTGATTTATTTGATATTAAAAATTGAGCATAGTCATATTCAATATCATTGTTTTCTAATATGTTTCTAAGCATATTACCTCTTGTAATAATCTTAGAGCCATTCATTAAATCATCCATATCAATGTTAACACCATAAATTTTATGAATATTATTCATCATATCAATAGCTCTTTGTTTTCTTTTGATAACTAATTCATTTGAAAAGTCATACATTTCCTTAGGTACAATATTATTTTTAAATAAGCAAATAATATGTACACTCTCATTATCATAATAGCATGATAATTCTAATCCCTTTATAACTTTAACATTTTTACCTATAGTACATTCATAAATTTCCTCACAGCCAAAAACTGAATCATGATCTGTTAGGGCAAAAACATCAACATTATTTTTAATTGCTCTATCAACAAGCTCACTAGGTGAATATACACCATCTGAAAAGTTTGTATGATTATGTAAATCTATTTTCATAGATTACCACCAATAACATCAATAATATAATCCATTTCAATTAAAATATTCTTCATTTGATTGAATTTAATAAGTGATAATGCAGTTTGGATATCATATTTTTTAGCGCCTAAAATATTTTCATCCTCAGGATTTAAATCCTGATTATCATATTTAGCTAAGAAATATGTAACCTCCTTAATATTTTTTGTAATAAGTGGATATTGAATAGTTCTTTTAATATTAGAAATTATTTTAGCATCTATTCCAGTTTCCTCTTTTATTTCTCTTTTAGCACACTCTATTTCAGTTTCACCTTCAATTAAATGTCCCTTAGGAAATCCATAAGAGCCATTAGCCTCCATTATTAATACATAATATCTTTTTCCATTTTCCTCAGTGTATAATATCGCACCACATGATATTTCCTTCATCTCTTACCTCCAAAAAAATAATGCTCAAAAATGAGCATATTTTTTCTTTTTACCCATAATCTCAAATAATATAATAACATAAAAATGTCAAATATTAAAGATTATATATTAACTTAAATTTATTTTTCAAATAATTTATATAATATCTTGGGTTAAAATCTTCATTTGTAGCGTACTTAATAACCTCCATATTCTTCATACTAGAACCTAGATGATGAACATGTGTCTTTAGCCATTCATTAATTTCCTTGAAGCTGCCATTTTTCATGCACTTAGCAATATCAATATCCTTTTGCATATAATAATAGAATTGAGCTGACATAGCACTACCCAAGGCGTATGTAGGGAAATATCCAAATCCACTACTCCAGTGAACATCCTGGAAGCAGCCTTCACGCTTGTTAGATGGTGTAATTCCTAAATATTCGTTCATTAACTTATTAAATTCATCACTAATTTGATTAGATGTAATTTCACCATTAAATAGCTTCTTTTCAATTTTATATCTAATTAAAACATGGAACGGATATGTAAGCTCATCTGCCTCAACTCTTGTAAACTGAGCAGTAACATCATTACAGTAATAATAAATATCATCAGCTGTATACCCTTCTAGCTCTTCTTTAAAGATATCTGTTAATATTGGATATAAGAATTCAATAAATTCCTTACTTCTACCTAAATAATTTTCATAAAATCTAGATTGTGATTCATGAATTGCACAGCTAGTGCCACCAGCAAGCTCAGTTTCATTAAATAAAGGATTTACCTGAAGCTCATATAATGCATGTCCTATTTCATGCATAACACTATATAAATTAGAGAATAATAGCTTTTCTTCATATCTAGTAGTAGTTCTTACATCATTAACATTAATGCCACTTGTAAATGGATGAATTGTTTCACCAATATATCCTCTATCATTTGTGTATTCCATTTGATCACAAATTATTTTAGTAAGCCTTCTTTGCTTATCAATAGGGAATTTAGCATCACAAATTGATGTGTTATATTTCTTAGGCATTTTTAGTATTTGCTTCATAAGTGGAAGTATTTCTTCCTCTAATAGATTAAAGAATTCATCATATTTAGCTTGGTCAAAATCATCCTCCATTTGATCAAGTAATACATCATAGCCCTTATATTTACCCTCAAGGCATTTAATATATTCATGATAATACTCAACAAGATTTGAAAGGTTTTCTTCAAATTTAGAATAGTCTAATGTTTCTCTAGCCTCTTCCCAAGTTAAGCCTGCCTTATTCATAATATCATAGCCCTTAAATCTTAATTCATTAGGTACTCTTCTTGTTTTTTCTATGTCCTTATATTCCTTTTTAATAGCTTGAAGCTCAACTTCAGCTAAGCCATCTGGATTTAATATTAAATCATTTAACAAATTAAAATACTCATCACTAGTAATAATTTCAATTACCTTTTTTTGAAAGTAATTGCATACATTAAGTGAATTTTCCTTATCATTTTTAGGACAAATTGTTTGTTCGTCAAATGAGATAACAAATATAGCATAGCTATAATTTTTAATTAGCTCTCTTTTTTGTCTATATAATTCAACATTATTCATTATTATTTCCTCCTGCAATATGCATTGCACATTTTAATCCATCAAGGGCAGCACTAGTAATACCACCAGCATATCCAGCACCCTCACCTATTGGATAAATTCCTTGCATAGATGCCATTTTGTTTTCATCCCTTAATATTCTTACCGGGCTTGAGCTTCTTGATTCAATCCCAATTAATACTGCATCAGGATAGTTAAATCCCTTTAATCTTCTATCAAAGGCCTTAATACCAAATTTTAATCCCGAAATAACATGAGCTGGTAGGCATTTACTTAAATCTGTCATACATAATCCATGAGGATATGTTGTTTTTACGCTTCTTTCAGATTTAGCTATTTTACATTCTAAAAATTCCTTAACTAAATTAGCAGGAGCTCTATAATCCTTAGAAATAGAGTATGCTAATCTCTCATATTTTTCTTGATAATCTATACCATCTAATACATTTCCCTTATCATAATCACTAACCCTAACATCAACTAAAATAGCACTATTAGAATTATAATTAGATCTATTAGAATTACTCATACCATTAACAACAATTGTATTTTCATCACTTTGAGATGCTAGAACATAGCCACCAGGACACATACAAAATGTATATACACCTCTACCATTGTCCATATGAGCTGCAAGATTATAATATGCAGGCGGTAATGCCTCTGCAAATTTACCATATTGACTTTCATTTATTAATTTAGCAGGATGCTCAATTCTAACACCCATAGAGAAGGCCTTAGGCTCCATATTTAAATGCATATTATTATATAAATGTCTAATAGTATCCTTAGCTGAATGTCCTAATCCTAAAAGTAAATGATTTGTTTGTAATTTAATTTCTTTTTCACCAACACAATAAACATCAAGTGTTTTATCATTAATTAGCTTAGCATCAATAAATTTATGATTAAAATAGAATTCACCACCAAGCTCCTCTATTTCTAATCTAATATTTTTTACTACTATTTCAAGATAATCAGTACCAATATGAGGCTTAGCCTCATATAAGATATTTTCTAATGCTCCATGAGCATAAAGCTCATAAAGGATAAATGAAATAAGTGGATTTTTCACATTAGTAGTAAGCTTTCCATCAGAAAACGCACCAGCACCGCCTTCGCCAAATTGAACGTTTGAATTTTCACACAAAATCTTTTTCTCTAGGAAGTCCTGAACCTCTTTTTTACGCTCCTCAATTTTACTACCACGTTCAATTATAATTGGCTTAGCTCCACATCTAGCAAGATATAGTGCCGCAAACATACCTGCAGGACCAAATCCAACAACTATAGGCCTAAGCTCATTCCATTTAGGGTATGATAATTTATAGTTAGGCTCTTTATATTCTACTACATCCTTACCCTTTAGCTCTTCATTTGTTTCAACCATTAGCTTATATAATAGTATTACCTTATTTTTATCTCTGGCGTCGATTGATTTATGTATTATTTTATATTTAAAATCATTAAGCTTAAATCTTGATTTAATAATTTTTTCTAAGCTAGGCTCCTCATAAGGAGATATTTTAAAATTATTTATTTGATATTTCATTCTTAATACTCCTTAATATTTGAATACTAGATGTAAACGCAAGCATTAAATTATATCCACCACATAAGGCATCAAAATCAACTATTTCTCCACCGACATATATATTTTGATGCTTTTTAAGGCTTAAATTATCATTAATTTCAGATAGCTTAATACCACCATGAGCTACTTGGGCAAATTCCATATCGTATGTACCTGTAATATTGATGATAAAATTATGAATATCAATATTATTTTCTAATACATAATTATAAAGCTTAGGTGCTAATACACTTTCTAAATCATCGTAATCAGCATTATATGATAAATCTATTTTTACATATGTATTATTTTTATCATTTAAATTAGCATAATAGCTAGATAAGTTCATTACACAAATACCTGATATACCATCATCCTTAAACATTACCTCACCATGCTCCTGATGAATTAGCTTATCATTTTGATAAAGTCCAACTAATGCCTTACTTCTAACACCTGAAATAGGCTTAATTTTCTTGTTTGTCTTAAAACCAACTAATGATGGTATGAATGAATTATATTCTACATTTAATGAATCTAAATATGATAATGTTGGATATGGCTTTTTAAATGAAGCATTTGAGCCTGTAGATATAACAACATAGTCATATTCACCATATGAATCATTAATGTAATATTTCTCATTTTTCTTAGATATCTTATTACATTCTAGATTTATAATTTCTTTATTAATATTTTTCAGTAATATATTTAATACGCTTTGGCTAGATTCACTAATAGGGTACATTCTTCCTTCATTATCTACCTTTGTGTAGATTTTTAATTCCTTTAAAATAGAAAATAATGTATCCTTATTATCAGAAACAATTTTACAAGCTAAATGATTATAGTGGTATGCCTTCTCATCAAATTTAGCATTTGAAATATTACATTTACCATTACCACTAGCAAGTATTTTTCTTCCTACCTTACCCATATTAAATAATGTGTAATCTATATTACATTTTTCAAGCTGTACAGCAAGCATTAAGCCACATGCTCCAGCACCTATAATTGCAATTTTTTTAGACATTTTATCACCAACATTTCTAATCTATTATATCATTATTGAAGAAAAAAAGGTAGATATTTATAGACAAAAAGATGTATTCAAAATGAATACATCTAAGTAATTATCTAATTATATTTTCGTATAAAGCAATTAATGTTCTTTCATAATCCTTTGAATCAACACCAATTATAATATTTAATTCACTTGGTCCTTGAGCAAGAAGCTTAACATTAATTTTTTCAGCACCTAATGTTTGGAATATTTGACCACAGATACCACTACGCTTAGCCATATTTCTACCTACTATCGCAACTAAGGCAATTTCGTCCTCAACAGATACATCTGCCCCTAGCTCCTTCTTTAGCTCTGTAACTAATTCATATTGGCACTTTTCTACACATGAAGCATTAACTACGACAGAGAATGAATCAATTCCTGATGGTACGTGTTCAATAGAAACATTGTATTTTTCAAATACAGATAATGCCTTACGTAAAAAGCCGATTTCATTAGACATATGGTCCTTTGAAATATTAAATGATAAGAAATCCTTTCTACCAGCAATACCTGTAACAATATTTTCATTATCAGTACATTCATTTTTTATGTATGTACCATTATTTTCAGGCTCATTTGTATTTCTTAAATTAATAGGAATGTTTAATTGCTGAACCGGGAATACAGTTTCTTCATGTAATACTGAAGCACCCATATATGATAATTCTCTTAATTCAGCATAAGTAATTTCCTTAATAGCCTTTGGATTTTTTATAATTCTTGGATCTGCAGCTAAAATACCAGATACATCTGTCCAGTTTTCATATACTGTCGCATTAACACATTTAGCTAAAATTGAGCCTGTAACATCAGATCCACCTCTGCTTAATAGCTTAACAGTGTTATTTGGATAAGAGCCATAGAAGCCAGGAACTACAATATTACCATGCTTTTCATAGGCTAATCTAACGTTATTTTCAGTATTAACCTCATCTAGCTTACCATCATAGTTATATCTTAATAAATCTAAGGCATCAACAAATGTATAGCCTAAATAATGACTCATTAAAATTGATGTTAAATATTCTCCTCTAGATACTAAATAATCCAATGAAATATCCTTATTTAATTCCTTAAATAATTTATCTAGATCATTTTTGATATTATAAGAAATACCTAATTCCTCTTGAACACCAATAAAACGGTCATAAATCATATTCCAAATATCTAAAAATGGAACTGAATGCTTTAAATGTGCATGTAAAATATATAATAAATCTGTAATTTTAACATCATTTTTATCTCTTTTACCAAGTGCAGAACATACTACAATTTTACGTTCTGCATCTGACATTACTATGTTTTTAACCTTTGCAAATTGAGTAGCACATGATAATGAGCTACCACCAAACTTTGTTACCTTAAGCATAATAGCCTCCTTAGTATTCTAAGCCAATAAGCTTCATAGCGATTTGTACTGCATTAGTTGCTGCACCCTTACGTACTTGGTCTCCACAGCACCATAATGTAATACCATTATCGTTTAGTAAATCCTTACGAATTCTACCAACATATACTAAATCCTGATTACTTGTTACAAGTGGCATAGGATATAATTTATTATTTAAATCATCATATAGCTTACAGCCCTTAGCCTCACTAATAGCCTTAGAAACTAAATCAAGCTCTAAATGATCCTCAGTTACTACTGTTACACAAATTGAATGTGAACGAATTACAGGAACACGTACACATGTACAATTTACTAATAAATTTGGTAAATGCATAATCTTACGACCTTCATTTTGCATTTTCATTTCCTCAGTAGTATATCCATTATCTAAAAATGAGCCAATGTGTGGAATAACGTTAGCACAAATAGGATATTGGAATACCTTATTAGTCATAGGATCATTATTAAGCATAGCCTTCATTTGCTCAACAAGCTCAACTGGTCCTTCAGCACCAGCACCTGATGTTGCTTGATATGTTGCAGCATTCATAGCCTTAATTTTTGATAATTTATTAATTGCGTTTACCGCAACTAATGTAATTATAGTTGAGCAGTTTGGATTTGAAATAATACCATTATGCTTAAATATATCCTCTGGATTAATTTCAGGTACAACTAGTGGTACATCATCATTCATACGAAAAGCACTAGAGTTATCGATAAATACAGCTCCAGCCTTAACTATAGATGGTGCAAATTCCTTTGCAACTGCATTGCTTGCAGCACCTAAAACTATATCTAATCCTTCAAATGCAGCATGCTCTGCAAGCTTAATTGTATATTCATTACCCATAAAGCTTACACTCTTTCCTACGCTTCTTGGGCTAGCTAATAATCTAAGCTCACCAATAGGGAAATTATATTCCTCTAATATTCTAAGCATTTCTTGACCAACAGCACCTGTTGCTCCTAAAATTCCAACATTATACTTCTTCATTGTTCTCTCTCCTTAAATACAATAAATTGTATATATTATACGATTTTTTGTATTTCATTTCAATATTTATTTGCTTAACGGTGTACATTTTAAGATTTTGTTCGTCTATCGAAGACATTTAATTATAATATGTTAAATGTTTTTATATGTACACTATATTAAATGTATTTATCTATGATATGATTGTTTATTGGCCTATAATTATCCAAATAATACATTCTCCATATCATAATATCCTACAGGCTTATCACATAGCCATTTTGCAGCCTTAATAGCGCCTACAGCAAATATTTTTTTAGAATTAGCTGTATGCTTTAATGATAATATTTCATCCTCGCCACAATATAAAACCTCGTGCTCACCTACAATAGATCCACCTCTTACTGCATGAACACCAATTTCATTTGGATTTCTAGGTGAATATCCATCTCTACCAGGTTTAACAGTGTATCCTGTTTCCTCTACAATAGATTTAACAAGCATTTTAGCAGTACCGCTTGGCGCATCAATCTTATGGTGATGATGTGCCTCTATTACCTCAATATCAAATGTATCCTTTAATATTGGAGTAACCTCCTTAACTAATCTATTAAGTAAAATAACACCTAACGAAAAATTAGCACTTCTTAATACAGCAGCTTTTTTTGATAGATCATTAATTTTATTTAATTGATCCTCATTATATCCAGTTGTAGCAAATACTACTGGAGTTTTGGTTTCAGCTACATAATTACATATCATATCTAAATTTGCTGGATGAGAAAAATCGATAATTACATCGAATTCTTCCTTAACATCATATAAGCTTTTATTTTTACATTCAATCGCAACTACTGCACAAAGCTCATCCTTAAGCATATCTGCAATAAGCTTACCCATTGCGCCATAACCAACAACTACAGCCTTCATCAGAAAATAAACTCCTTATTCTTATCTATTACAGCAATCATTCTATCTCTTGCTGAATCACTCATTCTATCAAGTGGTGCTCTATACCAACCTACATTATAACCTAAATAATTCATCGCTTCCTTTACAGGAATTGGATTAACCTCATAGAATAAACTATTAGCCACATCAAGTAAATCCTGTTGAATTTGGTTAGCTTCTTTATATTTACTATCTAAGCATAGCTTACAAATATTTGATGTTTGTGAAGGTGCAATATTCGCTAATACTGAAATAACACCTACAGCACCAACAGACATCATTGGTACGATTATGTCGTCATTACCAGAATACATAACGAAGTCATCATTTAATAGCTTAGCTACTAATGTTGAATAGCTCATATTACCAGAGGCCTCCTTAATACCACAAATATTAGGATGCTTAGATAATACCTCAAGCGCATGATAAGACATACTCATACCTGTTCTACCAGGAACATTATACATGATAACAGGACATAATGATGCGTCAGCAACAGCCTCAAAATGCTTAATTAATCCTGATTCATTTGTTTTATTATAATAAGGTGTAATTACCAATACATAATCAGCACCCATTTCTGAATACTTTTTACTCATTCTTACTGCCTTTTCAGTTTCATTAGAACCTGAACCAACAATTAGAGGAACTCTTTTATTAACTCTTTCAACTGAATATTCTACCATTTCAGCCTCTTCATCAAACGATAATGTAGATGCCTCACCAGTTGTACCTAATATAACTATTCCATCACTATTTTCACAATGAAAATCTAATAATTCTCCAAGTTTTTCATAATTAACACTTCCATCCTCATAAAATGGTGTAACAAGTGCTACTAGACTTCCCTTTAACATACTAATTTTCCTCCTCATTATATTCACAGCTAAATACTGTATTAGCTGGACCTGTAATATTCACATAACCCTTTTTATTAATAACGGCCTCTAAAACACCAAGCTCAACATTAATTTTAGATTTAAGCTTTGTTAATCCAAGCTTATTTGCCGCAACTAATGCCGCTGCAGCTCCAGCACCATTAGCTAAAACAAATCCTATACCATGCTCATATGTTTTAACATCAATTGTTGTTTTATTAACAATTTTTGCATATGTAACATTAGTACCTCTCATAAATATTTTATATTTTGAAATTTCCTCAGCGTAATTTAGATATTTTGAATCAAAATCTGGAACAAATATTACTGTATTAACTCCTGCTAAATTAAATGTAAATGAATTAATTTCCATATCATTTATAGTAATTATTCTTCCAAAGCAATCAAGGACATCATTTACATATACCATCGCATTGTTAAATATAGGCTTACCTAAATTAACAGTACATAAAAATGGTATTTCTTGGACAACCTCAATATCTATAATTCCGCTACCTGTTATAACCTCAAAATTGTTTTTTCTTATTATTCTTTCATCTATACAATATTTTGCGAAGCAGCGTATTGCATTACCATTCATTAATTCCTTTCTACCATCAGGATTATAAAGAATCATTTCTAAAGGATTCTTTTTTAATACAATTAACCCCTCAGCTCCAATTCCTAATCTGCGATTACATAATTTAATAGCTAATTCACTATAATTATAATCTGGTAAATATTCTAGTAACACAAAATCATTGCCACAGGCATGCATTTTCGTTACCTTCATTATTCTTCCCTCATTAATAAATCCTGTAATGTTTGTCTTTTTACAACAAGCTTATCATTACCATTTTCAACAAAAACAACTGCAGGTGTTAATGCCTTATTATAATTACTACTCATAGAATAACCATAAGCTCCTGTTGTATATGTAATTAATAAATCACCCTGATTAGCCTCAGGTAATTTAATATCCTCAATAATTAAATCTCCACTTTCGCAGCACTTTCCAGCAATAGTAACGATATGATCCTTAGTAGCATTCTCCTTACCAACTATATCAGCATCATATTTAGCTTGATATAACGCAGGACGAATATTATCAGTCATACCACCATCAATAAAGTAATATTCCTTATTAGGAGTCTTTTTTGTATAGCCAATTGTATATAATGTATATCCTGCCTCTGCAACAATGCTTCTACCTGGTTCTATACATAGTTTCTTTAATTTTACATTACTATTTTTTAATTCTTCCTCACATGCTTTAATTAATGTTTCGCTTACAATATTAAATGGAATTGGCTCATCCTCATCAGTGTAATGAACTCCGAATCCTCCCCCAATATTTAATACTAAAGGATAATCAAAATCCTTACAAATATTAATTAGCTTCTTTAAAGCTGCAGTAAACGCATTTAAATCAAATATTTGTGAACCGATATGTGAATGGAATCCTAAGAAATTGATATATTTAGATTCTTTAATAATATCTAGCATTTTTATATAATCATCAGATTTATATAAAACACCAAACTTTGAATCCACATGAGCTGTAACTATAAATTTATGAGTGTGTGCCTCAACACCTACATTTAATCTAATTAGAATATTAACACTTCTATTTAAAGCATTACACATTTCATTAATAGCTTCTAGCTCCATTAAATTATCAACAACAATAGTACCCACATTACTATTTAATGCATATTCTAAGTCATATCTTGATTTATTGTTGCCATGAAAATATATTTTACTTGTATCAAATCCAACAGCAAGTGCAGTATATAATTCACCAATAGATACAACATCTAAAGACATACCCTTACTTTTAACAAGTCTAAGCATTTCCTTAACACAAAAAGCTTTAGAAGCATATAATACCTCTGTTTCAAATTCATTAGATTTTAAATGATTTAAAAATCCATCCATATTATTTTTTAAATGCTCTTCATCATAAATATAAAGCGGTGTACCATATTTATTTTTCAAATCAAATACATCAACGTCTGATATTTTCATACTAACCTCCAAATGAAAAAAGCGCTTATGCGCTCAAATAACAAAAATAATTCATAATTTAGCGCCTCTACCTAAGTAGGAGTGATATAAGTATTTCCTATATCCCCATAGAATAAATATGCCTATTTATCTATTCGGCAATGATTACCTTTCCTATACTTCATAGAATGCCTTCTTCATATAGTACTAATTTACATTGCTACCTCTAATATTTATTTATATTATTGTATCATGTTTAGTAATTTTTGTAAAGGAATATATAATATTTGTCATATTATATAGAAAGAAAAACTAAGAAATTCATTCTTAGTTTTCATGTACGAAAAGTAACTAT
>JAZQVB010000010.1:0-5909 GCA_045631605.1 Anaeroplasma sp. | reverse complement strand
GAATTGCGTCTAAATTAAGCTGTTTTGCTCTAACAGCTAAATCAAACTTACCAGCTGTTGCTCCATTTTCAGCCATTACTCTTGCCTTTAGGTTTAAGTCGGATCGTAGCCATGTCGTTCTGTGAGCCAAGGAGTTGTCAGTGAGTCTTGTCTTCCTAAGACCGCTTGGCCTCCGACTTGAATTGCGTCTAAATTAAGCTGTTTTGCTCTAACAGCTAAATCAAACTTACCAGCTGTTGCTCCATTTTCAGCCATTACTCTTGCCTTTAGGTTTTCTTCAGTTGAAGCTGATACACATTCACCTAATAATTCAGCAAATTTAGCTGCATGCTCTGCTTCCTCTAAAGCTGCCTTTTCATAATATAATCCAATTTCAGGATATCCTTCTCTATGAGCTGCTCTAGCCATTGCTAAATACATACCAACCTCAGTACATTCTGCATAGAAATTAGCTCTTAAATCCTCTTTAATATCCTCTGGTGCATCAGATGCAACACCAATAACATGCTCACAAGCCCAAGACATTTCCTTTTGCTCTTCAAACTTAGAAGCTGGTGCCTTACATAATGGACATCTGTAGTCCTCAGCTAAATTTTCTCCCTCGTGAACATATCCACAAACCTTACATACATACTTTTTCATTTTTTATTTTCCTTCCTTTTCTTTGTTTTTACATGTGTGACAAATACCGTAAAATACTAAATCACAATCCTCTATTACATCATCATTTAAGCTTTTAATCTTATCTAAATCTAGTGGTAATGCTTCGGTATCTATATCAATTACTATACCGCAGGATCTACACTTAAAATGATAATGCTTATTCTTTACTGTTTCATACACCTCTACTGAACCTAGCTTAACCTTTTTAACCTTCTTATCCTCAATAAGCTTAGTTAGGTTTCTATAGATAGTAGCTAGTGATATATTGTTGTTATTCTCATTAATATAATTAATTAGCTCTTCGCTTGTAGCATGTCCTAGATGCTCTAATGAGTCAAACACAATCTGCTCTTGATTTGTCTTTCTTCTTTGCATTTCATCACCTTTTTCTTTTCTTATCGAGAATCATTCTCGATTACGATTATATTTTACCAAATTTTTTAATGTTGTCAACACATTTTTTACAAAAAAATAAAAAAATGTTTAAAATACTTATTCGTATTAAAAACATTCTTTTAATTAATATTATTCTAGTAAATTTAAAATATCCTGCTTTGTAAGTTTGAATGGCTTCTTTCCATCCTCCATTACAATGCTTTCAGCTAAATCCTTTTTAATCTTTTGAAGCTCTACAACCTTTTCCTCAATTGTATCCTTACATAATAGCTTAATTACTGTTACATCCTTAGTTTGGCCCATTCTATAAGCTCTATCTGTTGCTTGAGATTCAGCACTACTATTCCACCATGGATCTAGGTGAATTACTGTATCAGCACCAACTAAATTTAAGCCAGTACCACCAGCCTTTAATGAAATTAGGAACACCTTAATTTCATCATTCTTATTAAATTCCTCAACCATTTCAATTCTGTTCTTAGCCTTAGTTGTACCATCTAGGATAAAATGCTTAATATTCATTCTATCTAATAGCTTAGAAATAATTGGGAAGCTTTGTGAGAATTGAGAGAATAATAATATTCTATGATTTCCTTCAATTGATGATCTAATAATATCTACAGCCATGTTGATTTTTGTATTTTCAAATGGTTCTTGATAAATAAGCTCAGGTGTAATACAAATTTGACGAAGTCTAGTTAATAATGCAAGTACATTATTACCACCATTGTTAAGATCCTCCTTTAGCATACCAACGTAACTTTCGTATACCTCTTTTTGCTTATTATCCATCTTACAGTAATAGAAGTCTTCAATTTTATCAGGAAGATCCTTTAATACGTCCTTCTTTGTTCTTCTTAATATGAATGGAGCAACTCTCTTTTTAAGTGTATCTAATGCTTCATAATCATCATGAGCTATCAAAGATTCATATCTGGATTTAAATCTACCATAGCTAGATAAATATCCTGGCATTAGGAAGTCGAAAATACTCCATAAATCTGATAAACCATTTTCAATAGGTGTACCTGTTAAGGCATAATTAATTTCTGAACGAAGTGATTTAATAGCCTCACTCTTTTGAGCAAATTGATTTTTAATATATTGCGCTTCATCAGCAATAACAAATCTAAATTCAGTATTATATAATTCAACATCTCTTCTTAATGAATCATATGATGTAATATATAATGCCTTTTCATCTGGATTAATATCATTAATAATTTGTTTTCTTTCCTCGCTGCTACCAAGAACTAGGACAACCTTTGAAGATAGATTCCATTTTTCACATTCGTTTTCCCAGTTATAAACTAATGACATTGGACAAACGATTAAGCTTGGCTTTTGCTTCTTATCCTCTTCTAAGAATGAGATAATTTCAAGTGTTTTTCCTAAACCCATGTCATCGGCAAGAATACCACCAAAATTGAATTTAGCAAGTGTTTTAAGCCATTTAAAGGCATCTAATTGGTATTCTCTTAAAACACCTGAGAACATTTCTGTAGGCTTAACATCAGCCTTTTTAAAGTTTTGTAACGTTTGAATAGTCTTAACAACCTCATTATCCATTAAAACATTAGTATCCTCGCCACTAACAAGCTTTAAAATGTAATTTAAAGGCTTATTAATTGGCTTAGACATTTCCTTAATACTGATATTGAAATCTTCAAGGAAATCACTAATTTCCTTAACTGTATCCTCATCGATTTCAATAATTGTATTATCCTTAAGCTTAATAAATTTCTTCTTTTCGTTATACGCAAGAAGCATTGCTTGAATTTCCTCTACTGTCATAGTTGGATTTTCAAAGCTGAAATCTAATAAGCCTACATTGTAGCTGATATTAACTCTTGTCTTAGCACTCTTCTTAGTCTTAATTGATTTCATGTTTTCATCAAAGAAAACCTCACCAAAGGCTTTAATTGTAGATAGGTCACTTGTTAAGAATTTATATTGTAAATCTAATCCAGAAATAGAATATTTCTTATCCTTACCCTTTATAAAGCCATATACCTCTACCTGCTTTTGATATCCTTCAAGAAGCTGACGTAAATATGGACTTTCTCTATCTACTTCCTTACAGCCGATTTTAGGTGATAATACAATAGAGTCACCATTATATGTTAAATATGAATTAATTTTAATAATTGGAATTGGATATTTATTATAAAAATCATCTGATATATCAATTGATGTACGAATAAGTGGTAATAATTCAGATATAAATCCCTTTGTATTGGCATCAATTAATAAATTACCATCTACTCGATATAGGCATTCAAAAACCTTACTTTCAATTCTATTTTTATATGAATAAGCATAAATCTTATCAAAATCTAGGAAATATGCGTTATTAACACCACACATTAATAATGAAGTACCTTGAGGTCCTTGAATAGATAATGCATCTGAATTAAGATGTAAATAAATATCATCCTGATGAGCTACTATTTGACGAGGAAATGCCTTTGGATCATTTAGAGCCTTAAAGAATATAGTTTCATTTTTAAATATTTCTAAAATAGTTAATAAATGTGATTTTCTAATAGGAATACTCTTAATAGTAGTTTCATTACTAATATTTCTTACAAAGCTATAAAATTCCTTACTTGCAGGATTGAAGCATTCATATGAATGAACAAAATCTAGCTTTTGGCCATAACAATAGCTTATATTATTTTCAACATTATTTATAAATTCTAAAATATCCTTTATTACATAGTCCTTATCAAGTCCTATTTTAAGCGATAAAGAATATTCTGTACCATTCACTTCAATTACAGGAATTAAATGAATTAAACCAACATATGGGTTAGCAACCTTTAGCTCACTAGAGATTCTATTTAAGATTAAATTATGATGATTCATTAATTTACTTCTTTTATATGCTAATTGCTCATTATGATATTTTTCATAATCAAGTAAAAATATAGTAACTGCATATAATGCCGCCATATGAACACACTCATTGTTCTTATGGAATTGAAGGCATCCACAGTTAGTACCATTAATTTCTAAGCTCTTGTTTAAAGTGATATTACACTTTGTTGCGTGAAGAGCCGTATTAAAAAAGCTTGTAGATTCAACCTCATACCCATCAGGAGTTTCAGTGATGTTGGCATAAATGTTTGATTTTTCTTCTAAAGTTTTTAAAAATAACTGCAAAGTCATATTCGACTCATATTTTGTAAAATAGTCTCTAAGAAACATATTTAATTCCTCCAAAGTATTATCGCTTTATTAATTATAGCACATTTTTATTTTTTTTCATACTATAAAATGGTGATAAAATGAACGAGATTGCAAGAAACAACAGAAATGATGATTTAACTGATAGATCATTTAATAATATGAAGAAAAGTAAAATGCCTAAAAATAAGAAAAAAAACGACAAGAAAAAATAACTTTAATATATTTCACTAATTTGATATAATAAATATATGGTGGTGATTATATGGGCTTATTAAAATCAGGTGAGGATTATTTAGAGGTAATCCTTACATTAAGCAAAAAACAAGCTGAAATACACGCAATCGATATTGTAAATGAGCTTAATTATTCTAAGCCTTCTGTTTCTATAGCACTAAAAAAGCTTAAGGAAAAGGGTTATATAGAAATAGATAATCAAAGCCACATTCATTTAACTGAAGCAGGCTTAGATATAGCTACTAGCATATACGAAAGACATAAGCTGCTTACAGATATATTAATTCATATTGGTGTACCAAAGGATATAGCTGAGGATGATGCATGTAAGATTGAGCACGACCTATCAGATACAACATTCAAAGCACTAAAGAAATATTATGAAAAAGTAAAATAAGACTTCATTTTGATATTATAATGAAGTCTTATTTTTTAATTTTTATTCTATGTTCAATTGGTATATATTCGTTAAATTTATTCTCATCAAACTCAATATCCAATTCTTTTAATAATAAGCTAGTATATTTATCTGTTTTCAAATTATATTCAAAGCTCCAAATAAGCCATGCTATATCATACCACCTATCGCCAAGTCCTGAATCACTTAAATCTATAAATCCTGCAATTTCATTATTTTCATCAACTATTATATTAGGCAAGCATAAATCGCCATGAATAAAGTCAATACCTATAGAATAATCAGAATTAAACGGACAATCTTTAATGTTATTTAATAAGAATAAAGCTTTTTTAAGTAAAGAAATAAGCAAAATAGGATTAGATAAATATTCATCATCTATTAATGTTTTACCGACAATATATGTTCTTAAATAATAAGCAATATTCTCATTTACAATAAATAAAATTGATTTGGCCGATGATATTTCATTATATAGGAAATCTATTTTATCTTTTTCTTTCTTTAAATTTTCAACATTATTAGATATTTTAAGCAGATATTTATCACCATAAATAATGATTATATCATTACTACGACCAACATTATCTATTTTGTAGCTTAATCCATTGACAATATTGTATATTTCTATTGGCAAATTCATATTATCACCTCAATTAATATAAAAAAAAAGCTTGATTACTCAAGCTGAATTTTAAAAATGGTGACCCGTACGGGGTTCGAACCCATAAATGCATGCGTGAAAGGCATGTGTGTTAACCGTTTCACCAACGGGCCATACAATGGCGCCCGCTGCCTGACTCGAACAGGCGACACCTTGATTAACAGTCAAGTGCTCTAACCGACTGAGCTAAGCAGGCGAATGTATAATTTAACAAAGAGAGGCCTGGCAACTACCTACTCTCGCACTATTTAAAGTACTACCATCGGCGTTAAAGTGCTTAACTTCTGTGTTCGGTATGGGAACAGGTGTGACCACTTTGCCATCGTCACCAGACTTTTCTTT
>JAZQVB010000009.1:0-1795 GCA_045631605.1 Anaeroplasma sp. | reverse complement strand
GCATGATGGTCCTGCCGCTGCAGCAAAGAAGCTATTTGAGCTTTTAGGTAAATAATATATAGGTGCATCTATGGATGCACCTTTAAATATATACTATCTTTAATTATTTAATTACTATATAATATTCTTGGTGGTGATAATATGATAGATACACATTCTCATTTATTCGCAGATGAATTCAAGGATGATTTAGATTCTTGTATAAATAGATGTAAGGAAAATAATATAAATAAGGTAATTTTAGTAGGATTTTCAGAAGAAACAAATTTAAAAGCTCAATTATTATCTGAAAAATATGATATATTTTATCCTACTGCAGGGCTTCATCCTTCAGACGCAAGAGAAGATTATCTTAAACAATTTAAATATTTAGATGAATTCATCCAAAATAATAAGGTATACGCAATTGGTGAATGCGGATTAGATTATTATTGGGATAAAACATATAAGGAAGAACAAAAGAAGCTATTTGAGCTTCAATGTGAATTAGCAATAAAAAATGATTTACCTATTATAGTTCATATGCGAGATGCTACACTTGATGCATATAATATATTAAAAAATTATAAGGGTAAAATTAAGGGTGTAATGCATTGCTATAGCGGTTCAGCTGAAATGGCTTTAGAATTCATTAAACTAGGATTACATATTTCTTTAGGTGGTCCTGTAACATTTAAGAATGCTAAGGAGCCTAAGGAGGTTGCAAGAATTATACCTGTAGATAAGCTATTAATTGAAACTGATTGTCCGTATCTTGCCCCTACTCCTTATAGAGGAAAAAGAAATGAATCAAGCTATGTTAAATTAGTTTGTGAGGAAATAGCTAATATAAGAGAAATATCTATAGAGGAATTAGAGCGAATTACAGATGATAATGCTAATAAGCTATTTAACCTAAGTAGGTAATAGTCTAATACATATATATGTATATTCATAGAATAAATTAGAGGTGATTATAATATGAACTCTAATTGTGGTGTTAATACAAATAATAATTGTAATAATAAAGCTACAACTAATGGTGGAGGATTTGCCTTTATCCTAGTATTATTTATATTAATAGTATTAGTAGGAGCTGCGTGGGTTTACTAAAATTAAAGCCTTTTTTAAGGCTTTTTTGTTTTCTTCATAGCGTTAACAAATATAGTTCTTGATAAAGCTAAATTCTCATTTGTTATTTCATTATTATCAGCATTACCACTCCATACACCAACTAAATAATCATCATTAAAGCCTATAACATAGGAATCGAATTTAGTTGTACCACTTTTTCCTTTACATTTAGTATTTAAGCTTCTAGATATACTACCTAAGGTAGAATAAGGTAATGCTGCATCAAATGGTGCAGCAAGTAGATTGTTGACCTTTTGACAAATATCCTTATCATTTAATATTTGCTTAATAGGCTTATATTCATAAATTCTATTATTGAATACTATTTTACTAATGAAAATAGTATTCATATAAATACCTACATTGAAAAATTGAGAATAAATATCACATAGCTTTTTTAAAGACATTCCGACACTTCCTAATGCTAGGGATGGTAATGCCTCAGCCTCAATATTATATTTTCTTAGATGATACGCTAATGTATTCATACCTAAATCTAAATGTGTTTTAATTGCGTAAATATTATCTGATACTCCTAAGGCAGTATACATATTGATATTGCTATAATATCTATTAGAATTATTATAAATATTAATTAAATCATTATTATAATAAAAGGAATAAGGATTAGAATTATATATTTGATTTTCAAATCCACATTTAATAGCCTCATAATAAAGTA
>JAZQVB010000008.1:0-3821 GCA_045631605.1 Anaeroplasma sp. | reverse complement strand
TCTATTTATATACCTAGAAGCACTAATATAATAGAAATGGATATTTTTAGATGGTGTAGTAATTTAAGTAAAATAGAAATTGATGAAAATAATGAATTCTATGCTACATATGGATGTAACGCAGTTATTAATAAAAGAAACATGGAATTATTATTTGGTTGTAAAAATACCATAATAAATAACGATGTTAAAATAATAGGGTCTGGGGCGTTCGCTGGTATTGAATCACTTTTAGAAATTGAAATACCAGGCACCATTAAAAGAATAGAATATTCAGCATTTTCCTCATGTACTAATTTAAAAAAGGTTATTATACATGATGGTGTTAAGGAGATTGATAGTTACGCGTTTAGTGGATGTGAGAATCTACGTGAGGTAGTACTACCAAATACTATTGATACAATACCACAATCATGCTTTGAAAAATGTAGTAAGCTAAAAGATATTAACATACCTAATAGTATTAAATATATAAAGATGAACGCTTTTGCTGAATGTGATAGCTTATGTAGTGTAGATATTCCTACAGGTGTAATTGAATTAGGTACAAATTCGTTTGCTTTCTGTACAAATTTAAATAGAGTAAGTCTTCCTAATACAATCGAGATGATGGATTTAAATGTATTTTATGTTTGCGATAATTTAAGGTTAATTGAATTTAAGGATGGCTTTGATTATTTAGATAAATATTCATTTAATGAATGTGACAATGTAGTAAAAATATTATACATTGACAAGTATTATAAGCAATTTTCAGATTTGCCTAACTATAATTTCAAAAAAACATGTGAAGATTTTGAAGATTTCGATGATGATATAATAGGAGATCTTAGAAAGATATTTAGGGATATTAATTTTGATGAATTTAAAAACGGTGGTACTGGTATAAATGCCACAAATAATGGCTATGATGATATAGAAATAGTAAATGAATCCTCATATCCTTTAATTGATGAAATGGAAGAATTATTTATACCTGAGGGTATAAAAAAGATTGAGGATTATTCATTTTCTTATTGCGCAAGCCTTAAATATGTAGTTTTACCTGAAACATTAGAATATTTAGGAGCTTTAGCATTTGGTGAATGTGTAAATCTAGAATCTATTAATATTCCTAGTAAAATTAAGGTATTACAAAAGGAAACATTTGAATGTTGTTGTAGTCTATTAAGCATCGAAATACCAGAGAGTGTAGAGGAAATTGAGGATTTATGCTTTGCAGGATGCTCAAGCCTTGAGGAAATTATAATACCACCAACTGTAAAAAAGATTGGAGAATATGTATTTAGATCTTGTAATAAAATAAAGTCAATTCTAGTACCTAGTGGAATAGAATTGGCTTGTAATACATTTGAAGGATGTATGGGCTTAGAAAGTGCTACAATTGAGGATGGAATTGAAGAACTTCCATATCGTACATTTAAGCTTTGTAGAAGCCTAAAAGATGTTAAATTACCTGACACATTAAAGGAAATTGGTTCATGGTCATTTCAAGATTGTAGTTCACTTGAACATATACGAATACCAGATAGTGTAGCTATTATTGATACACATGCATTTGAAAACTGTGAAGCATTAGAAACTGTAATATTACCTGAAGGATTAAAGGCAATTAGATATCAAGCATTCTTAAATTGCAAATCGCTAAAATCAATAGATTTATATAATGAAATTGAATTTATTGATTCAACAGCATTCTCAGGCTGTGAATTATTATATATTAATGGTCCTAAAAATATTGAACAAATGATTGAGAATATATTTGGAGACATTAAGAAAAAGGAAGATATATCTTCTGATAGATATAGATATATTTTAAAATAAGAGGTGAAATTATGAGCTTATTTGATAATTATAAGAATTATAAAAAGGTTAGGGATATGCTTATAAGACAAATAGATGGAAATTATGAGCTTGAAAATAAGAAGACAAGCTTAGATAAGGATAGCCTTGAATCATTAGTTACTGAAGGATTAAATCTTATGTATACAGACCAAGAGGCTGCTCATGAAATGTTTTTAACAGTAATTTTATCTGTAGATGATATGCTTAAGGATGGAATTACTGAAGATAATTTTGGCATATTTCTAACAGTAAGAAGTGCTTATGTAGGTCTACTTTTATTAAATTGGCCTGATGAGGATTATTTCTTATCATTTATTAGTATTAATAATGTAATATTTAATGCTTATGTTGACTGTAAGGATAGAGCTATGAGTGTTACTGATTTTGTAAGCCTAGTTAATGATACAGTTGAATTTGTTATTGAGGAATTTGATGCTGGTAAGCATTATTCATGGACATCTAATAAGCACAATATGATTTTAACCTGCTTAAAGAATATATATAGCCTACTATTAGACATATTAAAGGATACTAAGGATGAAATAGTATTATCTAAATATACTATAGCCTATGCGTATTATTTAATTACTAAGCAGGAATACGATGAAATCAATATGATTTTTACTGACTTGCTTCGTAGCCTATGCAATGTAACAATGTATCAAATTAATGAGAATTTAATAAGAATGTCACTTATAATGTGTGATATTACTATCGCATCAAATAAGGAGGATACTAAGCTAGCTGAGCTACTTGAGAAAATTAAGAAGGTGTTAGGTGATATGTATGAATAAAAGTATATTTATTTCCTCAACATTTAAGGATTTTCAAAATGAAAGAGATTTCTTAATTAATGAGGTTTCAGTAGAACTTAATGAAAAGTTAAAAAGCTTAAATAGTAAAATATTCTTTATAGATTTAAGATGGGGTATTGATACAGAATGTCAGGATTCATTAAATAAAATAGTAAACGCATGCTTAGAGGGTGTATATGAATCAAGACCATATTTCTTAATATTATTAGGTGATAAATATGGTACTACTATAAGTAATGATATTGTATCAACTATATATCAAGCTCATAATTTAAATTACGATGGCAATTTGAAATCAATTACTGAGCTTGAAATTGATGCCGCAAGCATTAAGGAAGCAAATGATAGAATATTAGTTTTAAATAGAAGTATTGTTAATTTGGATTATAGTACTGATTCTAAATATTACTCTAAGGCTGATTATAATGAGCAGCTAAGATTAAAAAATACAGTATTAAGTGCTTGTAAGGAGGAAAATGTATTAAATTATAATGCTATACTTGATGGCGATGATTTAACTATTGATAAGGATGCGATAAAGAAGTTCCTATTAGATAGAATTAATGAATTTGTTAAGGCTGATTCTAATGATGATGCTAATGAATTTGATTCAGCATTGGAAAATTATAATACATTCTTCTATGGAAGAGAAAATGAAATAAAAGAATTAATTAAACAAATAAAAGAAAAATCTGAAAATGAAAAAAGCTTTATTATATATTCTAAATCTGGTGTAGGTAAGACATACGTTATGTCTAAGCTTATTAAGGAATTTAGTAATGATATAAATAATAAGGTAGGATATTTCTTTGTTGATGAATGTAGTGAATATGTTACATCTACCTCAATAATTGAATCATTATTAAAAGCTCAAGGAGTAGTAGCTGATAATTTATATGATGGATTAAATAAGCTAGATAAAAATTATAAATATTATTTCTTTATTGATGCGTATGAAAAGCTTATAAATCAATATTCATATACATTTAATCCGTTTTTAATTCCTGATAATGTATTCTTTGTAATTTCAACAAATACACTTGATGAGGAAATAGAAGAATATTATACATTAAATATGCTTAATGATAATGATGTTGAAGGAATATTAATTAATACTCTTAGTAAACAAAAAAAGGAATTACCTAAGGCATTTTTAAATGT
>JAZQVB010000007.1:0-4013 GCA_045631605.1 Anaeroplasma sp. | reverse complement strand
ATAACATTTGATGGAAATTCTATTAATCCTGTATTTCTATTTACTATAATAGATTCCTTTTCATTTAATTTATAATTACATTTTGTTTTTAAAATATCAAATCCTAAATCATATAGAAAATATAAATTATCAATTGTAAGCTCGTTACTATCTGTATCATAAATATAAAGATGCTTACGGCATGATGATATTCTTGGGTTTTCAATTTCAATATAATATGTATTATTAATTTGTTTTAAATTATAGTGTTTGTTAACGAAATTAATGAAATAGCTATATTCATCATTATTTACAATTTCAATTGCTGAATAACCATTATATCTTGCATAGCCAATCATATAGTTTAAAAGGATTTTACCATATTTAGCGTATGCTCTATGAGCAATAGCGAAATCGTATAATACCATTTTCTTTGAATATAAAGGTATATAATCATTTTCATCCTTATTAACAATTGCATAGGCCATAAAATAACCTAAGCTAGAGTTATCTACTATTAATGAATACACAATATCTGAATATTTAATATCTCTATCTATTTGATAACAAAATTTTAAAGAATAGGCTTTACCCCAATTTCCAATTTCATAATAATCAGATGATGATGGGCCTATTATACTATATTCCTTATTTTTAATTGTAGGATATTGTTTTGATTTTCTAAACATATGAATCATCTCCTTATCATATTTTAGCATATTTTTTAAATACTTCAAAATAAAAGGCACTAAAATAGTGCCCTAAATAGTCTTTTTCCAAGTTTTCGGATTAAATAATATTAAAAGTGGGAATAATTCAAGTCTTCCTGCGATCATTTCAAGTGATAAAACTAGCTTTGAAAATGATGAGAAGCTTGAGAAATTACCTGCAGGTCCAACAACATCTAGTCCTGGACCTATATTACTTATACAAGCTAATGACGCAGTAATATTAGTAATCATACTATGATTATCAATAGATATTATTAATGCACACGCAACAAAGATTAAACAATATACAATAAAGAAGCTTTGAATACCTTCAATTGTATCATCATTTACTAGTTTTCCATCAAATGTAATAACCTCAACCTTACGTGGATTAATCATGTTTTTAATCTTACGTAAAGATGATTTAATAAGTAGGATTACTCTAGACATTTTCATACCACCAGCTGTTGAACCTGCACATGCGCCAAAGAACATAATTATTAATATTACACCCTTTGCTAGGCTTGGCCAAACATTATAATCACATGTTGAATATCCAGTAGTAGAGATTATAGAGCCTACTTGGAATAGTGTTAATCTAAATGCTTCCTCTACATTTTTAATGGTTGGTATTATTGATATAAAAATAATTGCTACAGATGATATTACAACAAATAAATACCATCTTAATTCTTCATTTTTAAATACATCCTTAAAATTACCTATTAAAAGGAAGTAATATAAAGTGAAGTTAACCCCAAATAGTATCATAAAAATACTAATTACATATTGTGAATATGAAGTAAATATTCCTAAGCCTGCAGCGTGAATCGCAAATCCACCTGTACCAGCTGTACCAAGTGAATAAATCAAGCTTGAGAATGCATCCATTTTTTTATCAGGACCTAGCCATAATAATAAGAATTCAATTACAGTCATACCTAGATATATTAGATATAGAATTCTAGATGTAGCTTGCATTTTACTTACAAGCTTACCAACCTGAGGTCCAGGGCTCTCTGCACGTAGAATGTGTACTGCAGATCCATCCTTACTTTCAGGAATTAATGCTAGAATAAATACTAATACGCCCATACCACCAATCCAATGTGAGAATGTTCTCCAAAACTTGATTGAATGTGATAAGCCTTCAGCCTGCTCACCTGTTAATATAGATGCTCCGGTTGTTGTAAATCCTGATACAATTTCAAAAAATGCATCAAAGAAATTAGGAATTTCACCAGATATTATAAATGGTAAGCAGCCAAATAGGGCAATTATTAGCCATGTAAGACCTACAATTATAAATCCTTCACGAGCTAATATTTTTAGGTTTTTAGCCTTTTTCAAATTAAATAGCCATCCAATTAGCAATAATAATGCAATTGGAATTAAGAATGATAAATAATTTATTAATTCTTCTTTATAAATAACACAAAATACTAAGCTTATTGACATCAATAAAGCTGTAAGTATCATAATTTTACCAAGGATATTTCTTATAAGTGAATAATTCATAATTACTCCAGAATATCATCTAAATCATCAAGATATGGATTTGTAGTAACTACAATTACTGAATCATTTTGCATAATTTCATCATTACCATTTGGTATAATGGCATTTCCATCTCTGATAATTCCAGCTATAAGAATATGCTTCTTTAGCTTAATTGTTTTTAATTGCTTATTAAGAAGCTTACTATTGTCCTTGGCAACAAATTCTAGTGCTTCAACCTTGTTATTTACTAGCTTATATAATGTTACAATATTACTACCTCTTGTATTATTAGCAGCTCTAACATGGCTTACAATTTTAGATGCAGTAATATCCTTAGGTGATATTACTGAAGCCATACTTATGCTTTCCATTAGGCCTACTAATGATTGACGATTAATTTTAGTAATAATTTTTTGGATTTCCTCCTTATATGCGAACATCGAGATAATGATATTTTCCTCATCACTACCAGTTAAGCATATAATAGCGTCTGTATCCGCTAAGCCCTCTTCATTTAATAATGTTTGATTAGAGCCATCACCATGAATTACTGAAACCTTAGGTAATAATAAGCTTAGCTCATGACATCTTTTAATGTTCTTTTCAATAATCTTAACATTATATTTAGATTTTACTAATTCATTAGCTAAATATGCAGAAATTATACCGCCACCAATTATAATAATATTTTTGATTTTTTCTTCAACAATTGATGATTTTTCTAAGAATTTCTTTAAATCTGTTTTATTAGATGAAGTAATATGTATTTTATCCTTAGCTTGAATTGTAAAGTTACCACTAGGAATAAATACATCATCATTTCTTTGAACAGCACAAATTAATACTTTTAATTGGTATTTTTGACCAATAGAAGCTAGTGTTTGTCCTACAAGGTCACTATGTTCAGGTACATATAGCTCTACTAGGTCTACATCCCCCTCTGCAAAGGAATCAATTCTTAATGCCTCAGGGAAGTCAATAATCTTACAAATTTCATTTGCGGCTTCCTTTTCAGGATTTAATGTCATACTAATACCTAAATCTTTTTTGAATATATTAACCTGATTATCATAATCCATGCTTCTAACACGTGCAATTGTAGATTTAGCACCTAGCTTTTGGGCAATTAAGGATGCAAGAATATTAGTTTCGTCACTAGATGTAGCCGCAATAACTAAATCTGCCTTATCAGCTCCAGCGCTTTTTAAAATATCATAATTAGCACCATTACCGCATAATCCCATAACATCAAACTCTGAAATTATTCTTTCAATAGAATCAGCATTATTATCTATAACAACAACCTCGTGGCCCTCTTGGCATATATGCTCTACTATAGTTCTTCCTACCTTACCATTTCCGATAACAATTACCTTCATAGTATTTACCTCCATAAATACACAATTAGAAGGCTGAAATATCAGCCTTACTAATATATTCGTTTATACGTTTTCTTATTTTTACCCGTTTTCTTTGATTTATATAAATTATCATCTGCAGTTTTTAAAAAATATGCAAAGTCATCAGCATTAGATACAGTACCATATACTAAGCCAGCTGATATTGTAACTACATCATGAGCCATATCTAAATCATTTCTAGCAATTTGAAGTGCTTCAACTTCCTTAACTATTAGCTCAGAAAATTCAACAACATCCTCTTCAATCTTATCAATACTAAGGATTATAAATTCTTCTCCACCATATCTAAATAAATAGTATTGATCCTTACATAGCTCCTTCATTTTAAGTGATATGTCTCTTAAGCATTTATCTCCCATTAAATGAGAATAATAATCATTAAATGATTTAAAGTTATCAATAT
>JAZQVB010000006.1:0-3985 GCA_045631605.1 Anaeroplasma sp. | reverse complement strand
AAAATTCTCATTTGGTTCAAAAAAGCCGTTCATATTTCTATATGCAACTAATCCCTCTGTACCATTTTCTAATTCTACAAACATACCAAATGATGTTATTGAAGTAATTGTACCTATAAATGATTGATCTATATATCTGCTCATTAGCCATGCATATAGCATATCATTTACTGCTCTTTCGCAGTCTACTGCCTTTCTTTCGCTAATAGAGTTTCTATTAGCGATATCAGGTATTAACGCATTATATTTTAATATATCATTATCTAAATCATTAGGATGAATTAATAGCTTTTTAATCATCCTATGAGTCATTAAATCTGGATAACGTCTTATAGGTGATGTAAAGTGACAATAATAATTCATCGCAAGACCATAATGTCCTTGGCAATCCTCATGATATTTAGCCTTCATCATGCTTCTAAGAAGCATTGTATTAATTATTGCTGAATTAGGATTATCCTTAGCATTATTAAGTAACTCCTGAATTTGCTTAGGATGAATATCATTCTTAAGTTTTTTAACACTTACATTCATTAAACTAATTGCATTAAATGTTTGATGTAGCTTTTCTTGATCAGGCTTTTCGTGAATACGATATACAATAGGTAAATTACATATATTCATATGATAAGCTACAGTTTCATTAGCACTTAGCATAAAATCCTCAATTAGCTTTTCACTATCAGCTCTATCTCTTCTTACTACATCCTTAGGTGAGCCATCCTTATTTAGTATGAATTTATATTCAACAGTTTCAAATTCAATACCACCCTTTTTATATCTAAGGCCTCTAATAATTTGAGATAGCTCAAGCATATCATTAAGCATATCAACAATATCATTATATTCACTTATAAGCTCTGTATCACCATCTAATATCCTATTAACCTTATTATATGTCATTCTGTGATGTGAATTAATTACACCCTCACATATATCATAATTAATAAGCTTACCCTTTGGATCTATTTCCATAATACAAGCTAATACTAATCTATCAACACCCTCATTTAATGAGCAAATTCCATTACTTAGCTTTCTTGGAAGCATAGGAATAACCCTATCAGCTAAATATACGCTTGTACCACGCTCAAGAGCCTCATTATCAAGTGGTGTAAATTCCTTAACATATTCGGCAACATCAGCAATAAATACATATAGGCTATAATTACCATTATCTAATTTCTCAAGGTATACAGCGTCATCAAAATCCTTTGAATCATCTCCATCAATAGTAATTACATTAAGTCCTCTAAAGTCTCTTCTACCCTCTAATTCATGTGGTAGCACATAATCAGGAATAGACTTTAATTCCTCAATTACCTCATCAGGAAATACATTTTTAAAGCCATATTCAGCAGCAATTTCAGATATTTCAATTCCTGGATCATCAGGGTGACCTAATCTATCAACTATAGTACCCTTAATACCATATTTTGTATATTTAATATCAGCTACTACAATAGAGCCTACATATTCTAAGCTTTTAATATTAAAATCAACCTCAACTAAATCCTTAAAATCATTCATTGTTGGCTTTAAGATAAGCTTTGATTTACCCTTTTTATTTTTCATTGTAAGCTTACCAACAACTCTTGTTATGGCTCTTTCTATAACATCTATAACTACTGCTTCCTTGTTTTTGCCACTATCATCAATAATAATTAGCTTACAGGTATCACCATTATAAATATCAGTTGTTTCAACTGAATTGATATAAATATCCTGATTCAGCTCATCATTATGAGCAAATCCTGTACCAGTTTCCTTTATATTTACCTTTGATATAAAAGGAATAGCATACACCTCGAAAAATTCATCATATATAAGCTTACCCTCATATATTAACCCATTTACGCATGAGCGTGCTTCCTTAATACATTTTTTATAAAGGGTATAAAATTCAAATTCTCGAAGGAAATAATTTTCCTTTATTTTATTATATATCTCTTCCTTAGTAATATACGTTCTACCAGTATAAATACTAAGCTTACCTGTATTCTTATTATATTTAATTTCTTTATTTTCAATTAAAGCTTCAATTGTATCCTTAGCCTCATCACCAAGAATTTCAATTAATTCATCTAATTTAATTGACTTTTTATTTAATAATTCAAGTATTTTATCCTTCATCATATCACCATCCTTATTCTTTGCATTCATGAAGAAAAAAATGAGATTTGCTAGAAATCTCATTAATCATCTTATTTATATACACATATTATGTATATTATAAATACTACATATGTAATGCAACAGAAGTAATTACAAGTGCAATGAATAATACTGCAAGAATCGCAGTTGTTCTTTGCATAAATAATTCAATTCCACGTGTCTTTTGATTCTTGAAAAGCTCAGATTTACTACCATTGAAGGCATCATTAATGTCATCCTTTGAGCCTTGAAGCATTACGATTATAATTAATAAAATTGCTACAATAGTCACAAAAATATCTACTATGAATTCCATATGAAAACCTCCTTACGTAAATGTTCCTTATAATTATACTTTAATGATTATACAATTTCAAGTTATTTTTAAAATTATTTAATAACTTTAATAATTAATTGTGGTTCCTTATATGTCGAATCAATATTATACGCTTCAACAATAGTTTTAATCTCTAAATCGTTCTTTTCCTTATTAGTATAAATTGTTGCGATAACATCGCCCTCATTAACAGAATCTCCAACCTTCTTAGATAAAATAATACCTACACTATGATCAATAACATCATTTAGTTTAGCTCTACCTGCACCTAAATACATAGCTGCATTACCAATAGCTAAAGCGTCAATTCTAGATACATATCCAGACTTTTGTGCCGTAACCTCAACAGCATATAAAGCCTTCTTAAACTTTTCAGTATTATAGATATATTCCTCATCTCCACCTTGAGCCTTAATAAGCTTAGCTAAGGTATCTAAACCTTCTTTATTATCAATTTGCTTAATACATAAAGCTCTTGCTTCCTCTAATGTTTTAACTAATCCTGAATCTAACACAATATTTGAAGCTAATGTTAAGCATAGCTCAGTAAAATCCTTAGGTCCATTACCATTTAATGTATTAATTGCTTCAATAACCTCAAGTGAATTACCTACAGCTAATCCTAATGGCTCATCCATATTTGTAAGGATTGCAGTCATACCCTTACCACAGTTCTTACCAATTTCAACCATTAATCTAGCTAATCTAGATGCATCATCAACATTCTTCATAAAGGCTCCACTACCAACCTTAACATCTAGACAAATTACATCAGAGCCACTAGCTAATTTCTTTGACATAATTGATGAAGCAATAAGTGGAATAGATTCTACTGTTGCTGTAACATCACGTAATGCATATAGCTTCTTATCTGCAGGTGCTAAATCTGCTGTTTGACCTACTAACGCAATACCAATTTCATTTACCTGAGAAACAAATTGCTTATCTGAAATTGAAATATTATATCCCGGAATAGATTCTAGCTTATCTAATGTACCACCAGTATGTCCTAAACCACGTCCACTCATCTTAGCAACCTTAACACCACAAGCCGCAACCATAGGTAATAAAGCTAAAGATGTCTTATCTCCAACACCACCAGTAGAGTGTTTATCGATTTTAATACCCTCAATAGCTGATAAATCCATTACATCACCACTATGCATCATAGCTAATGTCAATTCTGAAATTTCTTGTTGTTCCATTCCATTTAAAACAATTGCCATACATAATGCACTTACTTGATAATCAGGAATTTCTCCTTTTACATAACCATCAATCCAAAAATCGATTTCTTCTTTAGTTAATGGTAAACCTAATCTTTTCTTGTCAATAATGTCAACAAAACGCATATTATAGCCCCCTATCCAAATTTTCTTGAATCATATTTTTAACTTTTTCTGCTAATTCAGTAGTCGATAAATCTTTATATGCATCATAACGAATTGGATCCATATAAATAGCTTTAGCACGCATATCTTGCTTACCCTTTAC
>JAZQVB010000005.1:0-4080 GCA_045631605.1 Anaeroplasma sp. | reverse complement strand
TATTTTGTTGAAACTCTAATATAAGCATATATCATTTTAAAGACCTCCTGCATGTATATATGTTTATATAATAAACTATAAATTAAGAGTTTAATGTCAAAAAAGTGCCAAATGATACAAAAAGGTATACATTTTGACACTATAATTTTTTGAAATAAAATTAATGAAAAATGCTTTTATTTAATAATTTCGAATATTTTTATTTAATTATATTATACCTTAGCTCAGTATTTTTTTCTATAGATATTTATACTGAAAGGGAAAGTGATTGGTAATGAAGAAAAAAAGTAACAAAAAAAATGCAAAATGTAATATGTGTGGAGAAAACATTTCTTTTCATCCAGAAGGACATTATTTATGTTATAAATGTTGGAGAATGACTCATGATTCTAAGGATTTAGCAGTAAAAATTGTTAATTATGATTGTTTCACTGATATTGAATTTAATCATAAGAAGCAATATGCTTCACAAGCACGCTCATGTGCATTATTCAAATATTTGTACTTGAATAATCAAGTAGAGGATTTTTTAAAGGAACCATTGAAATTTGAATATTTATATTTGAATTTACAAGAGAACTCTTTATTTTAAAATTGTAAATAACAAGATAAGAGTAATTTTAATAGATAAATGGAGAAATTTTTCATGAAACAAAGATTAGTTGTTTTAATATTAATTAGCTTGTTTTTTGTAGCTGGATTAACCTCTTGTGGAGGCTCTAATCCAACACCTACAACAACAGTAGGACCTGCAACTGAAGTGCCTACAACACAACCTACTGAAAAACCTTCTACTAGTAATACGCAAAATGAAGCAGTAATATTAGCTTCATATAAGACAGCGGCTATTTCTAAGCTTGATGAATTAGTTAACCCTGTAATAGCGAAAATTAGTAATGTTGATTTAAGAAATGCAATTCAAAGCTATTATGATAATGAAAAACAATACATTAACGGTATTAATGATTTAGAAACAGCAAAGCTTGCTGCAGATAAGGTTGTAGAGGATACTAAGGAATTTGTTATAAATAGTTTAAAACCATTAGCGATTGAGAAATTAAATGAAATTATTGATCCTTTAATTCAATCAATTTCTAATGAGGAATTAAAAGAATCAGTTCGAGTTTTCTATGCAGCTGAAATGGAAAAGGTATCAGAAATAGAAACGCTTGATGATGTAGCTACTATTTTTGAAGAAATAATTGAAGATACAAAGGCATATATTAAATCTGAAACTGAAAGAATTTTATTTGCTTTAAAGAATAAGGCTCTTGAGGAGTTAGATCCTTATGTAATAGCTTTAATGGAAAAGATACCATATGATATATTAAAGGAAGATACTAAAGATTTCTATGAAACTGAAAAGAAAAAATTAGAAGCTGTAAGTACATTTGATGGAGTTAATCCAAGTGTTAATGAAATAAAGGAAGATTTAGAAGCTTTTGTACTTTTGGAAACTAAAAAGCTTGCAATAGCTGAATTAGAAGAAATTGTTAATGCTGGTTTAGAAAGAATTCCAAATCCTTATTTAAAAGAGGATTTAGAAGAATTTTCTGCAATTGAAATTGAAAAGCTTAATTCAGTAACAAAATTAGAGGATGTTATTCCAACTCTTGAAACAGTTATAGTTGAAACACAAGCGCATATTAAAGAATTACTTGTAAGTACAGTTAAGGATTATATTTCAAAATTAACTTATGTAGAAACTGCTACAGCCTATGATTATATACCTACAGCTATGTCCCCATTATATGCAGGAAATATAGTTAATGTTTCAAGCATTAATTATGACTTTACTAAAGATACTAGTATATCGAGTATTAATCAAGCTGGTTATGGTGAGCAATGGCAAATGGTAGTAGAAAATATTAATCAAAGTATTAATATGGCAAAGGTATTTAATGTTGCTCAAACAATACTTAGTGCTGCTGGTAACGCAGTAGATATATATATAACTAATTCATATGCTGATGAAATGTCATATTCATTCAATGGCGATGGATTTAATGGCTTGTTTGAATTTGAAAATTCAAAGCTTATCTTTAATGTTTATATGACAAGGTCTGTAAATGTTCCAATAGCTGGTAATGTTACACCTGTTATCAAAATGGAGTATGATTTACTGGCAGATGATAAGGGCATATTTATTAGTCTTGGAGATGCATATAAGTTAAAGTATATAGTTTCTGATGATTTCTATGAAATGGCAGCTACCTATGGAATTAATGTTGTAGGTCATGCGGGCTCTAGAACTTCATATTTATCAATTGAAAAAGCCAACAACAAAACAATTGGTCACATTTATGAATACACAACATTAGATGGTTCAGATATGATACAAGCATGTGCAGATTTCTATGTTGAAAATGGTTATGTCTCTGTTGTTGGAAATAAAACTTCAAAAATGGTTGCATTTGATGGATATATTAATGAATTATATTTGGCAAATTCGGGTAGATTACTAGGTTATGAGGTAAGAGAAGAATTAACATTTGCTGGTATAACAGGTACATATAATACTATTTGGTTTAATTTGTGGGACATTCAAGGAATTGACTCAGTAAAAGTAACTGAAAAAACATCTGCGAACAAATCAGATAGAAGTACTGTTGATGTATACTTGAATGGATCATCTTCATTATTAGTACCAACATACAACAAGCTAATTGTGAAAACTAGTAGAAAATATGATGTAGAATTAAGAACAAGATACTATTATACATATGATGCAGTAAATGAAACATATGTAGCAAATGCAATTGAAGTTCCAATGATGTTTATTCAAGAGGGAGATAATTTCGATTCATTCTCAAGTGATATTAAGAATGATAATAAAATAACTGCAAATGTATCGATGAATCAGTCAAATTTAAATAAGATTTTAGATGATTACGATACATTAATTGATATATTTATTCTTAATAAGGATGTAATGTCATCAGAATTAATAATTAATTATTTAAAGCAATACGAATAGAAATGATATAAGCCTATTTGGAATTACCAAAATAGGCTTTTTTAACTTTTTCTTTCGTAAATATAACAAATAATAAAACGGAAGGGCATATACACATTAATTAAAATATGTTAGTTACGACCTTCCGTTAAGAGAATTATAATTTATTACTTTATATTTGCAAAGTAAAATGTAGTATTTTCTATTTTTTAAATCTATTACGATAAGAGCATTTTAAGCATAGCTCTTCAGTAATTTTATTTGATTTGAATCCTTTTTTAATATTATTAAATCTATCATTTTCGATAATATCCTTAAATGATTTTTCATATATATTTCCTAAATCAACAATTCCATCCTTGTCAAGACAGCATGGTACTACTGTGCCATCAGCTAATATGGCAACATGAGTTATGGTTCCTTGACATGTACCACATTTATCCTGTATTGGTAATGATAGACTAGGCCAATCAAATTCCTCATCGAAGGAGAAGAATACTCTATCCATTAATTTATATCCATTTTCAGTATCAACGGTTCTATTGAATCTAGATTCAAAATACTTAATTATTTGAGTTGATTCAAAATCACCCCATAGTCTTAAAGAGATATAAGTATTTATATTATTTTCAATTAATTTGCATATGTTTTCTAAATATAAATCTCTATTAGGCATATGAAATAATGCTTGAATGGAAATATTTAATTGTTTAAGATATTTTAGAATATTAATATTATTTTCTATTAATGTAGCATTAGTAGTTAGATTAACATTAAATCCTGATTCTTTAGCATCCCTTAATAAATCAAATATATTTTTGTGTAGTAGCGGTTCTCCTTGTACATGCAAATATATGTTATCAGTATAAGGCTTGATTTGAACCAAAATATGATTGAATTCCTCTCTAGTGATGCTTTTAGGTGGTTTTGTAGTTTTATTACAGAAGCTACAATTTAAATTACAATAATTTATAATTTCTATATATATGCGTTTAAATAATTTTCTCATATGATTATTATACTATGAAATAAATTACTATACAATAATAGATATTTTCTTTAATTATTTGTTATAAAATAGGGAAAGATTCTTGATAATTTTATTTTATTGCAATATAATAATA
>JAZQVB010000004.1:0-10776 GCA_045631605.1 Anaeroplasma sp. | reverse complement strand
TTACCAGCACCCATCGCAAGAATTACTGTAGCAGCACCTGTTACAGCATCCCCACCAGCATAAACTCCATCCTTAGATGTTGCTGCTGATTCGTTAACAATGATACCACCCCAAGATTCTGTTGCTAAGCCTGGTGTTGTTGATTTGATTAGTGGGTTAGGTGATGTACCTAATGACATAATTACACAGTCAACCTCTAATTCAAATTCACTATCTGGCTTAACGATAGGACGTCTTCTTCCTGATGCATCAGGCTCACCAAGTGTCATTTCAACACACTTCATACCCTTAACTGTACCAGTTTCATCACCAATGATTGAAGTTGGGTTAGTTAATACCTTGAATATAATTCCTTCTTCCATTGCATGCTCAACCTCTTCATGACGAGCAGGAAGCTCCTCTAAGCCACGACGATATACGATATATACATTTTCAGCACCTAAGCGTAATGCACATCTTGCAGCATCCATAGCAACGTTACCGCCACCAACTACTGCAACATTCTTGTTCATCTTAATAGGTGTTGTGCTATCTGGCTTATATGCCTTCATTAAATTAACACGTGTTAAGAATTCATTTGCTGAATAAACACCTTTTAAATTTTCTCCAGGAATGTTCATAAATTTAGGTAAGCCTGCACCTGAACCTACGAAAATAGCCTCGAATCCGTATTCATTCATTAATTCATCAATAGAAATAGTTCTACCGATAACCATATTAGTTTCAACCTTTACACCTAATGCCTTTAAGCCATCAATTTCCTTTTGAACGATAGCCTTAGGTAAACGGAATTCAGGAATACCATAAACTAATACACCACCAGCTAAGTGTAAAGCTTCAAAAATTGTTACATCATATCCAATCTTAGCTAAGTCACCAGCACAAGTTAATCCTGCAGGACCAGAACCAACTACTGCAACCTTATGACCATTGCTTTCAGGCTTCACAGGAGCTGCAGTTGTATTTTCATTATGCCAATCAGCAACATATCTTTCTAATCTACCGATAGCAACTGGTTCGCCCTTAATACCACGTACACACACACCCTCACATTGAGATTCTTGTGGACATACTCTACCACATACAGCAGGAAGTGAAGATGATTTAGAAATAACTTGGTATGCTTCTTCGAACTTACCTTCAGCAACTAAAGCGATAAATTCAGGAATATGAATATGAACTGGACAACCACCCATACATTTAGGGTTCTTACATTGTAAGCAACGCTTCGCTTCATCAATAGCCATTTCCTCTGTATATCCTGTAGCAACCTCTAAGAAATTTTTAGCACGTACCTTAGGATCTTGAGAAGGCATTGGATTTTTAACTAAACTCATATTAAACTTTGCCATAATTATTTAACCTCCTTATTGTAAAGGTTACATGCCTCTTCACGAGCATGAGCTTCAAATTCTAAATAGCTGCGTCCACGACTCATTGCTTCATCAAAGTCAACCTCAAATCCGTCAAAATCAGGACCATCTACACATGCAAACTTAGTTTTGCCGCCAACAGTTAATCTACATCCACCGCACATACCTGTACCATCAATCATGATTGGATTCATAGATACCATTGTTTTAATATTATGAGGCTTAGTTGTAGCAACAACGAACTTCATCATAATAAGTGGTCCAATTGCGATAACCTCATCATATTCCTCTCCAGCCTCAATTAATTTTTGTAAAGGCATAGTAACTACACCCTTTTCACCATGAGAGCCATCATCTGTCATTAAGAATAATTTATCAGAACAAGCCTTAAATTCTTCTTCTAAAATTACTAAATCCTTATTTCTAAAGCCGATAATTGAATGAACCTCACAGCCAAGCTCATGAAGCTTCTTAGCTACAGGATAAGCGATAGCACATCCTACACCACCACCAACTACTGCGACCTTCTTTAAGCCTTCAGTATGAGTTGGAACACCTAATGGTCCAACGAAATCTTGTAGGTATTCACCTTCATTTAATGAATTTAAATGAATTGTAGAACCACCAACAATTTGGAAAATTATTGTAATAGTACCCTTTTCTCTATCGTAATCAGCGATAGTTAAAGGAATTCTTTCGCCATTCTCGTCTACTCTTAAAATAATAAATTGACCTGGTTCTGCCTTTTTAGCTACAAATGGAGCTTCAATTTCCATTAATGTAACTGTTGGATTAAGACATACCTTTTTAACTATTTTATACATAATCTTACTCCTCTTCTATATTTTGTAATTTTTTACAAATTTTACTAAAGTATATTATACAATTATATTTTGCAACTGTAAACCTAAATAAAGAAAAAACTCTAGAAAATCTAGAGTCTTTTATAATTTTATGCCCCTTGTGATTCACCAGTGTATGTATACACAACATTAGTAAATGTAGCAACTGTACCTCTTGTAGCATACATACCTACATACATATAGTCATTATCTACAGCTAAGAAGTCAAAATCAGTGTATGTATTAGTATAAGTTTGGCCTGCGTATTCTACAGTACATGTAACTACTTGTCCAATTCTTACGATAGATAGCTTAGCTGTTGAGCCTGTTGCATATAAGGCTGCAGAGCCACCAACTTGACCTAATGCTCCATTTTCACGGGAATATACAACATTCGCCGCTGAATCACTACAATACATACCTGCAGCAACATAATTACTAACAATTGATTTATCATTTACTGGAAGATAGCAATCATCTCTTAGCATTAAACCGAAGCCTGTTTGCTTTGCACCTGCACCAGTAGTCACCTCAACATCAGCTGTAATAGTAAAGTTATCATTTTTACCGATTTGCTTAAATAAGAAGGCAATACCCTCTGAAGAACCAGCAATTTTACCAGCCGAATTAGGATTACCTACCTCAAAAACGCCATTTATTGTTTCTTTAGCAATAAAGCCCTTACCAACAGGTGCTCCACCTGTATCACCAAATGCTGTACCATACCAGCCATTTGTAGCTGTTATAAAGTTTTCAACTGGAGCATATTCATCTAATTTAGGTGCTGCATATGAAGGAACCTTATAATTTGGATTAACTGCCTCTTCAAGTTCTAATACCTTTATAGGCGCTTTTATATTATCTAATACATAATTTCCTAATGGATTATTTGTATCCTTTAAAGCCTTCGCAAATGAATAAGCTACAAATTTAGCACCATACTTATTTAGATGCGTACCATCTAATGAATTTAAATTAGGAATTATTGTTGTACCATCAGTATCGTATTTACCTGCTGTAAATGCATGATAATAAATAGCATCATTATATCCTAGCGAAGAATACTTATCAGCCGTAATTTTAGTTAAATCAATAACTGTAACACCCTTTTCCTCACCTAAATTTCTTATAGCCTGAGCATAATCACCTGTTGCAGTAACATGTGCAGATGAACCAGTATAATCATTACTTGAATTAACTCTAACAATCGGAGTAGCTAAAATAGGAATAGCCCCCTTCTCTTCAGCTAATTTAATATAGTTTTCATATAAGCTATATTGAAATGATGTTGTATCTGTTAGTGGCTTTGAAGCATCTGTAAATCTATCAATATCATCAGATTTTTCATCATTATGACCAAAGCCAATTAATAAATAATCACCCTCGGATAAATTAGCCTTTAATAAATTATAATTTGTTTCAATTAAGAAGCTTTTTGAGCTTCTTCCAGATAATGCATAATTAACTACGCTAACCTTTTCATCAAAATAATTGGATAATTGTGTACCATATCCATATCTTGGCAAATAATATGCATCACTAAATGATGACATAGTTGAGTCACCAACACAATATAACGTTGTATCAGTTAATTCAACAGGCACTTTAGTTGTTGGAATCTCTGTTGTTGTAGTAGTTGGTACTTCAGTTGTTGTGGGCACCTCTGTTGTAGGCGCTGCTGTAGTTGGGGCTGCTGTAGTTGGGGCTGCTGTTGAAGCCTGTGGATTAGAGCCACATGAAGCTAGCATTAATAAAGCACCCAACATTGTAAATGATAAAATTTTCTTCATAAATTACCTCTTGTATTATTTAATAAATTCTTGTAATTGCTTTTCGTAAGCAACTAAATCCTTTAAGTTATTTTCTTCAACTTTCTTTCTATCATCAACATTTAAAGAATTATACATTCTTCTTACTTCTTCAATTTCCTCTTTAAATGTTAAATAATTATCACTAGTCATATCACCTAATAAATCTAATTTCACAATAGCGGCAATTACCTTGTTTGGATTTGGATATTCCAAATTCGGATCTTTGATATCAACAAGCTCTAATAATCCCTCTAGCTTTTCAATGGTTGCCTTAGAAACTAAATTAGAACAATTAACATAACCCTCAGGTGTAGTTAAAATACTATCCTTAAATTTAAAATATTCATTATCAGTATGTATATCCTTTAGCATTGCTTCAGCAATCATAGCTGCTTGTAAATATGCACCATACTTATTATAATGTGTAGCCTCAATTCCTGTATAGCCTAGCTTTTCATTCTTATATGCTACATCATAATCATATGGCCAGCTACCTGTTAAAGAATTCGGCTTTAATGCCATTAAGAAATCACTATAAGCCATAGTAGCTGTTTCTAGCATTTCCTTGCTTTCAGAAAACATATCGATTAATAAGCAATTTTCCTCTTCAGCTAATTGACGTACAGCCTTAACGTATTCAGCGTTCACGCCATGTGCACCAGCCGCAGTAACAATTGTTGTACCACTCCACTTAACTCTCGCAACAGGAGTAATTAAAACAGGAATAGCACCCTTTTCTCTAGCAAAATCAACATATTGCTTTAGGTACCATTTAAATGTACCACCACTATCATAAGCATAATATTCAGTACCATATTTAGCTATTTCATTAAGGGCAGCTGCCTCCTCTGAATCAGTTGCTAAATTAGTATATTCTGACGGTAATGATGATGTTGATACTTTTACACCAGGAGTTGTAGGATAAATACCGTTAGCATCCGGAGTACCAATAGGTACCATTCTATCATACATAGTAGAATAATTAGATGACGCCTTAGTCATATCGTCATTATGACCAAATTGAATAAACAAATAATCTCCAGCCTTTATACAAGCCTCAATAGATTTTCCACCATTTTGACTAAATGTATATTTAAATCCAGCAGTATCTACATTCCATAGTCTTCCTTCGTTAATAAATGATCTTGAGCTTCTACCGCCATGAGCACAGTTAACAACAGTTACATTATCCTCTAGGAATAAATCTAAATATTGTCCCCATCCAGCGATAAATTGATTATCCTCATATGTTTTAACTGTTGAGTCGCCAGCTAAATAAATAGTTACTTCTTCCTTCTTTGGGGTCTCAGTTGTTGTTGGCACCTCTGTTGTAGGAGTTTCTGTCGTACTAGGCACCTCTGTTGTTGGTGTCGTTGTTGAAGCCTGTGGATTAGAGCCACATGCCGCTAACAACAATAAAGCACCCATCATTGTAAATGATAAAATCTTCTTCATTTTTATTCACCTCGTTTTTTTCTTACTTAAAGTATATCATATAAATTAAAAGAAAAATTCTATTCGGTACAAATAAACCTACATTGTCACTATTTTTCTTATTTATTTGACTTGAGTTACTTGTTTTTATATAATTACCTTAAAGGAGGTATCTACTATGGCTGAATTAAAAAATAATAAAAAGGCTCTAGAGAGCCAAAGAATGATATATAAAAGCTTAAGACGTATTCTCTTAGTTAAGCCATTAGCTGATATCACCGTAACGGACATAAAGGAGGATTGTAACATTTCAAGAACTACATTTTATAGAAATTTTCAAAATGTTACAGATGTCCTTGAGGTAATGCTAGATTATTTTTATAATCGTTATTTAGAAAATAGAGTAACTATGCAGGATCAATTATTATTCTTTTTAGAATATTGGAGTAGACATAGAGATTTAATAAATATTATAGCCACTCAAAATGAGGCTATATTAAAAAGAGTAATGAAGAAATATTTATCCTTTGATGATGAATTCCTATTAAATATTAAATATTCTATTTTTACATCTATCCTATGCACATGGAGTCAAAATCCATCAAAAACTCCTGAGGAATTATATACTACCTTAAAGGAATTTTTAAATAATAAAACAGTAAATATACTATTAAAATAATATATGGCTTACCATTTACGGTAAGCCATTTTCTTATTTTTGTTCATTTAAAACCTTTCTTAATAAAGCAATATCATCTGTCATAATACAGTCCGCTCCTTGAGAAATTAGATACTTCATATCATCCTCATCATTGATTGTCCAATATTGAACTGCAATATTGCGTCTATGAGCTCTTCTAATATAAGTTTTTAAAGTTAAATCTAAGCCCATTTCCTCCATAGGTAATTGTAAGCAAGCTACTGAGGAATTGTCAAAAAGATTAACCTTTAATAATTGCGTTGCCACAAATTGTGTCGCAACATCTGGTGATGCACCTCTAAATAAATCAGGATAATTATTCTTTAAATAACTCTCAATTTCATTATTAAATGTACCAATAACTACTCTATTTTTATAATCAGGAAAGCTATTAGTTAATACATCATTAATAATGTCTGCAGCGTCAAAGCCTAATTGACCAGAATTCTTAATTTCAATAATGAATAATAAATCCTTATGATTATCATAGAAATAATCAAAGAAATCATATAATTCAGTTATAGCTAAATCATTATTAAAAATAGCTTCTTTTCTATTAGGATCATCCTTAGATATTAAATCCTTATATGGTCTCTCATTATTATATTTAAACTTATAACCAAAATTTAAATTCTTTAATTCATCAAGAGTATAATCGCTTATGTAATACTTTTTGTTTGAATCATAATTATCAACAAATAATTCAATATCAGTTGTAGAATTCAAATATGAATTATGATGTAAAACTAAATGACCATCCTTAGTCATATATAGGTCAGTTTCTAAAACATCAGCTTGATATTCCTCTACTGCACTTTTATACGCCTTCATTGTATTTTCTGGATTTTGTGTTGCTCCACCTCTATGTGCCGCAAGCATTACACCATTAGTTGCTATAAATGGATTATTTTCAACCCTCTTAGGTGGAATAACATTTATTGTTACCATAAACACAACAATTAAGCCAATAAAAATTAATATTAATTTTAAAGCTCTAAATTTTTTCATAATTATCTCCTTATCTATATGCAATTGCTTCTATTTCGATTAAAGCTCCCTTAGGCAGACTCTTAACCTCTACTAAGCTTCTAGCTGGCTTACAATTAATATATTCTCCATATATTTCATTGATTAATGAAAACTTAGATATATCTGTTACAAAAACCGTTGTTTTAATTATCTTATCTAAGCTAGACCCTGAAGCTATTAATACTTGCTCTAAATTTTCTAAAACCTGTTTAGTTTGGGCAATAATATCCCCTTCCACTAAGCTATTAGTTTTTGGTGATATTGCGATTTGGCCAGATGTGTAAATCATATTATTAACACATATTGCTTGACTGTATGGTCCAATTGCCTTAGGTGCTTTTTCTGTATTAATATATTCCATTATAATTCACCACCTATTTGAACAATATCCTTAATATTATTATAATCATCAATAAATTCATCACATGAATCTACAATTATCCTTCCAGCCTTTGGATTTTTAATAGACATAACATTACCAAATATTTTAGCAATAACTGTACTATTTTCAAATGACAAATCCGTTTCCTCCATTGTGCAATTTATAAGCTTTAAATTCTTACAATAACAAAACGGCTGAGTACCCTTAATGTGACAATTAATCAAGGTTAAATTTTCAGAATACCAGGCTAAATATTCTCCAACTAATGTAGTATTTTCTACTACTACATCCTTTGTATGCCAAAAGGCATCCTTAGTTTTCAAATAGCTATTAGTTATTTTCATATCATTAACATATTGAAATGAATATTTGCCATCTAATTTAAAATTATCTAATGTAATCTTATTAGAATCTAAAAATACATATTCTCCCTTAAGGCTTGTATAATTCATTTCAACATTATTACATTTCCATCCGAACTCTGGAGATTCAATAATACAATTATTAATTTTAGCATTCTTACATTCTCTTAAAGCCTTAATTCCAAATAAATTAGAGTTATCAATCTTTACACCATCCATATACCACATAGCAGCTCTACAATTAGAGGTCATAGTTGTAGAATTAATAGCTATTTTATCTGAATGCCAAAATGGATATCTTAAATCCATATAACAATCTATAAGCTCAATATTATTAGATTCCTTAATCGCAGATTCTCCATCCTCTTCACCTTCAAATCTACAATTTTTCAATATTAAGTCTTTGCTATTATATAAAGCGCGCTCTAAAGGGAACCTTTTGTTCTCTATAATATGCATAAAATCACCTCATTTTTAGTAATTACTACATAAGTATATCATAATTTACAATTTTTGTAATAATTTTTAAAAAAAAGAGTCAACGACTCTTTTATCTATTCTTCATTTTATAATTATAAGCATTAATTGCGATTATATATATAGCAATTATATAAATTAAAACTATTACTAACGGTTTTATAAAATCGATAACAATATCATTTATTCCGTTTAATACATTTTGAATCAAAATAGTAGCATTTTTAAATGGTAAATAGTTCATAACATTAATAAAGCTACCATTTAAATCTTCAACAGGAAACCACATCCCAGATAAAATTGATTGTGCACTAATTATAATTGAGGCTACTCCACCTACGCTTTTTTCATTACATACAGCACCTATCAAAACACCAAAGCCTAAAAATAATAGCGATGTTATAATGGATAATAATATACAATAAATGATTTCTATTTTGAAAATAGATACATCAAATATTCCCCCTATAACGAAAAATAAAATTGATTGAGCTAATACTATAGGAATAATAGAAAAAACATATGATAGTATAAATTCATAAGATTTGGTATTAGTAACAGATAATCTAGTTAAAAACGAGGTGTTTCTATCTAATGATATAAGCATACCTATAAATAGTGTCAAAAATGCTTGAGAAAAGACAACTATTCCAGGAGCTAAATACTCCATCTGAAATTGCGAAGTTAATTCACTGAAAATTAAATAAAATACAATCTCCATTACAAGTGGTAAGCCAATAATAAATGATAATGATATAGGATCTCTTATTATTTCTTTTAGATTTCTTATTGTTAATGTAATTATTCTATTTATAGATTTAATCATTTAAGTTACCTCCAGATACCAGCTTAACAAATGACAATTCAACGCTGCTTTCTTTAGTTAAAGAATATAATTCACTCTTATTACCCACAAAAAGCAATTTGCCATCCTTCATAATACCTATTCTATCCGATAGCGATTCAGCCTCCTCCATGTAATGAGTTGTTAATACTATCGTCATTTTCCCTTTTAATTCATTTATCGCTCTCCATAGCTCTCTACGAGATATCACATCTAGCCCTAGAGTAGGCTCATCTAAAAATAGAATTTGTGGCTTACCTATTAAAGCTAACGCAATAGATAATTTTCGCTGCCAGCCACCAGATAATTTAGACGCTATTTTATTTTTAACAGGATATAAATTAAATAAATTATAAACATATTCCTTTTGTTTTAAAATATCCTCTTTACTTAAATTATTAAGCTTAGCATAAAATTCAATATTTTCTTCAACAGTTAATTTCCTAGCTATCGCAGTCTCCTGTAAGGATACATCTATAAAGCTTTTTACTTTTTCAGCTTCGTTAACTACGGAATATCCATTAATATATGCATCTCCACTTGTCGGCCTTATTATTGTCGTTAGTATTTTGATCAATGTTGTTTTACCTGCCCCATTCAATCCAAGCAACGAAAATAATTCTCCATTTAGAATTTCTAAGCTCAAATTATCTACCGCTAGAACATCTTTGTATTCTTTACTTAAATTACATATTTTAATACTCATATTATCACCGTCCTAATTACATTATACTTATATTTATAAATTAGTTATCAGGTATAATATATTCGGCAATTAATATTAAATATGTGGTATATTAATTATTGACTGTTACAGCTTTTATTTGGTAAAATAAGTTATATTTAAGAAAAGAGGGATAATATATGGCTCAAGTTGGTATTGTAATGGGTAGCGATTCAGATTTAGAAATTATGAGTAAGGCAGCAGAAATGCTAGAAAAGTTTGGTATTTCGTATGATATGACTGTTATTTCAGCACATAGAATGCCTGATATATTTTTCGATTATGCAAATTCTGCAATCGATAAGGGATATAAGGTAATTATAGCTGGTGCTGGTGGGGCAGCACATTTACCAGGTATGGCTGCAGCAATTTTTCCATTACCTGTAATCGGTGTTCCAATTCACACAAAGACACTAGGCGGTGTTGATTCACTTTATTCGATTGTTCAAATGCCTAGTGGTATTCCAGTTGCTACTGTTGCTATCAATGGTGGTGCTAATGCTGGTATTTTAGCAGCTAAGATTTTAGCTACATCAGATGCTGAATTATTAAATAAGATTAATAATTATAAAGAAGAGCTAAAGGCTGGAGTAGTTGCTAAAAAGGAAAGATTAGAACAAGTTGGATATAAGGAATATTTAAAGAAGTAATAAATAAGGCTACAACAAATCGTTGTAGCCTCAGAGTGATGACAAAAGGTGCTTTTATAAGTACCTTTTTCTTTTTATCCACAATTTAAAGATAAAAAAAAGACTTTTCCGAAGAAAAATCTTAAATAAGTCATTATACTAGTAGCCC
>JAZQVB010000003.1:0-1285 GCA_045631605.1 Anaeroplasma sp. | reverse complement strand
AATCTTGAGTTATATCATCTCTCAGGATAAAATAAACATCGTCTCTAATGTCATCGTTATCATATAATTCTATATGAAAAGCATCACCAATAGCCTCTAATAAATCATATATAGTTTCCTCTTTCATATTATCATCCCTTCATTATATTATTTGCACAAACTATTCCATGTATTGCAGATTGTATGATGCCTCTACAATATCCACTTCCATCACCTATTGCATATATATTATCATTAGTAGTTTTTCCATATTTATCTATCCATATTTTATTACTATGAAATTTACATTCGGGTGCATATAATAGCGTATTCTCTCCTTTGTTTAGTCCATTAGCTACGTTATTTAATATCTCAATTGAATCTAATATAGTAGTTAATATTCTATACGGAAGAACTAAACTTATGTCACCACAAGCAGCTTTTAAAGTAGGTTTTAAATTGCATCTCTTAACGCTTTCTTCTGTGCTTCTTTTATGAAGTTTTAAATCTTTTAAAGATTGTACTAATACTTTATCTGTGCCACCAGCTAATGAATTAGCCATTCTTATCATAGGAAACACATAGTCATTTAATGGGTCTTTTATATCACCATTAAATTCTTTCGACACCAATAAAGCAAAGTTAGTATTATTAGTTTTTAAATCTTTATTGGCATATGCGTGTCCATTTACGGTAGATATATTGCCCAATGATGTATTCCATTTTTCATGAGCAACTATGCCACTTGGATTAGTACAAAATATCCTACATTCATCATTATATAATCTATCTCTTAAATATATTTTAGCTTCATAAAAATTTTTATTAAGGGAATCCATAACTTCATTAGTTGTTTCAACTCTAACACCTATATCTATTTTACCAGGAATGGTTTTAATATTATTTTTATTAAATAAATTATTTAAAAATTCATTTCCACTTCTGCCTATTGCAAATACAATTTTATCAGCTGAATAGCAGTGCTTATTCTCTGTGTATAATGTAATTCTTCCGTTGTCATGTATCTTCATATCTTTTATTTCGGTTTTAGAGCATATTGTAACTCCATTATCCAATAGGTAGTCTTGCATATTTTTATAAATTATTCTGCTATTATCAGTTCCTAAATGAATTGTTCTACAATCATGAAATTCTAAATTAGGTATTGTATTCATATATTGAATTAAATTATTAGTTTCATTAGTTCTTGTTGCTTGTTTAAAATATAAATCTTTCATACCAAAATCATTATAAAAATCTTCTACTTGATACATTAATTCTTCTATTTCATTTGACGAATAAAATA
>JAZQVB010000002.1:0-5535 GCA_045631605.1 Anaeroplasma sp. | reverse complement strand
AAATGGATTACATAAATCATTAGATATAGAAATTAGAATTTCTAAAATATTAGATATGGTTTATAATTTAAATTTATTTGAATCAGAGCAAAAAGGACCAATAGCTGCCGAATAATGGCAGCTTTTTTTCATAGAAAAAAGGCTTTGAAAAATCAAAGCCAATTTATTAACTAAAATATTTATCTAACAGCTTATCAGCAGCTGGATTACCATCATCCTGTGCCTTACGTAATAATTCATATGCATATTCCTTATCAGCCCTTACACCATGACCTAGAATATAGCATTCAACTACCTTATCTAAGGCTAGTGATAATCCTCCATTAGCTGCAGATTCATAATACTCAAAGGCAAGTCCCATATTATAATCAGCTGAATCATGCTGGCTATAATATTCGCCTAGCTCAAATTGAGCTAATTCAATTCCAAAGTCAGCAGCCTCCTTATAATTTTTAACTGCTTCCTTTATATTTTTAGGTACACCATAGCCATATTGTGAGCATTGTCCTAGCATGTAGTAAGCAATACCTGAATTTTCCTTAGCAGCCTTTTTAAACCATTTAACTGCTTCCTTGTAATTTTGAGTTATTCCTAAGCCCTCGTAATATGCATTACCTAATAGCTCACAGGCCTCAACATGATCCTTTAATGCAGCCTTTTTATAATATTTAATTGCTTCTACTTGATTCTTCTCTACACCATAGCCATTAAATAAGCATTTACCTGTATTAACATCACCTTGAGGGTCACCAAGCTCTGAAGCCTTTAGATATGCTTCATATGCAAGCTTTAAATCTCTAGGTGTTCCTACACCTCTTAAATAACAATTACCTAGCGCATTTAATCCCTTTAAATGGTTTGCTCTTGCAGCCATAAAGAACCAATTAAATGCTTTTTTATCGCTTTGCTCAGTACCAATACCTGTTCTATAGCAAAGAGCTAAATCATACATTGCATCAGCACTTCCATGCATTGACGCAAGCTTATACCATCTATAAGCCATAGTCTTATCCATTTTCACTGAATAACCAAAGTAATAATAATTACCTATCTTCCATTCTGCAGGTGCATAACCATTTTGGGCAGATTTCATAAACCATTTTAAAGCTGCCTCATATGATAATTCAATATAGTCACCCTTATCACACATATTACCTAAAATATATTGTGCCTCACTATTATTACTTGCAGCCTTTTTATAATATTGAATAGCCTTAGTCTTATCTTCCTTTACACCATAACAACTATAAAAATAGATATCTGCAAGATTCTTATAACCAGTACCATCACCATATTTGCCTGCAAGCTCATATAGCTCCATAGCCTTTGTAATATCCTTATGAACACCCTTACCTTCAAAATATAGTGTTCCTAAATCGTTAGTGGCTGGGCCATGCTTATGCTCTGATGCTGCCTCTAAATAAGGAATTGCTTGCTCATAATCAGCATCAACTCCATTACCCTCTAAATACATAGAACCAATAATATATACAGATTCTAAAATACCTTCCTCAGCATATTTTAAATGCATTTTAAATGCCTCATCATAATTTCTAACATTCTTATCACCATAATAATAGCAATTAGCTACATGATATAAAGCATCCTCATCACCTAGCTCTGCAGCTAGCTGATAATATTTTAAGGCTAATGAATCATCCTTTTTAGTACCTAATGCATAATAATATGCATCAGCTAATCCACAATAAGCCTCAGTATTTCCATTTTCTACTGCCTTAGCATACATATTAAATGACTCTACATCATTTCTTCTTGTACCTAAGCCTACACTATACATATAGCCTAAATAATATTGTGCTTCACTATTACCTGATATAGATTTAAACAATTCAAATGATTCCTTATATTCCTCTGAAGCAAATTTATTTTTAGCCTCAACTAAGGTGTTAAGTGTAGCTTCATCAATTAATTCCTCTTCAGCTTCCTCTTCTTCAATAGTTTGATCTTGATTTTCTACCTCAGTTGTTTCTTCAGCTTGCACTTCCTCAGCTACAGCCTCTTCAGTTTCTTCAACATCTTCCTCAGTTTCAGCGTCCACCTCGTCAACAGGCTCTTCAGTTGAAGCTTCAGTTTCAGATTCTTCAACAATTTCTTCACTTATTGCTTCATCAGCTTCAGGCACTTCAGCTATAGCTTCTTCATTAGCAACCTCTTCACTTGGTGTTTCCTCAACTACAGGCTCCTCTACCTTAGCTTCTTCAGCTGCAACCTCTTCAGATTTTATTTCTTCAGCTTGTACCTCTAGCTTAAGCTCTTCATTTTCCTCAGGCTTAGCTTCCTTCTTTTTAAAGCCTGGTACTCTATTCGCTGCAGCCTTAGCATTTGGAATTATCATTTTACTTTTATCAAAGCCTTTATTGGTAGGCTTGGTAGTATCTGCCTTTTTCACAGGAGGTACTATTATTTTCTTATTGTCTATAATTGCCATAATATCAAATCCTTCGTTTAAACTTATATATTATTTTACCATATTCGACAATTTTAAAAAAGGATTTATTTAGTTTAATTTGATGTTTTCTTTAAATATTTTTGATATTATACTCTTTATTAATTTTATTTTCTCATTATAGAATAATAAATCCTCATCAGATAATAGTTTTTTTCTTTTTAACATTCCATTAATATATTTATATGGATTTTTCTTTATATCAAATAAAGATGAATTCGGGGTTTCAGAGGCAATGTAAAATAATATATTTACTAGACGCTCTCTTTCTTGTGGTGTAGTTTCATTCATTATTTTATCAGTAATTTTATCTATTAATTTAGAATAAAAGAGATTATCATTTTCTCTTATAAACTTCATACCATTAATGTGCCAATTAAATGAATCGTGCTGAAAAAGCCCAAAGCCACTAGCTTTTATAAATTCAATATTATCACTATGATACATCATCATTGCGATAATAGACATTGATGATGATATGGTAATTACCTTATTTTTAATATTTAAATATTTTTGATTTTCAAATATCAATTTATCATTAAAGCCAGGACCATCAAAATTATATATTTTAACAATATTTTCCTTAACTATATCATCTGCATAAATTGATGAATACAAGGCTAAATTACCACCCTTTGAATGACCTAATACATATATTTTTGCATTATATTTATAATACATTTTATTTAAATATTCTACTGCTAGCTTTTGACTAGGTGTTTCTATTAAATAGGACATATTAAAGTCTTCATACCAGCCTGTAATTGAGGCATCAGTACCTCTAAAGCATACATAAATATCATCATTAATAAAGAATGATACAGCGAAGAATTGTTGTTTTTTCTCGTTATTTGTTTCTTTAAAATAATGCTTAAAATATATATTTTTATATCTATTTGAATTAGATAAAAGCTTTACCATTTTCACATTATTTTTATATACTATACTATTTAATGACAGGCTTACTGCATTTTCTATTTTAAATAGATCCTTAAAATAAAATGATTCATTCGGATTACATCCAGAATATTCTAAATTAAGATAGCTTATTTGACATAAGATTAAACAATCTACCTCATTAACATCAGCATCATTAAAGCTTATATTACTAAATTCCTTTATATATGAATTTATGTTTTTCATATTATCTTCTCCAAAAAAATATAGGAGATTCACATCTCCTATATTAATAATATGTAATTTTTAGTTTTTTATTAGTCTTCTACGATTTCTACTTTTTTTCTATCTAAATAAGGACCGAAAATAATATAGAATACTGGTATTGTCAAGAAAATTATCCATGTTGGATGCCAAATATTTGCAGATGCACCAATGCATATATATATAATAATACAGAATAATGGATACATAAGCTTATAAATATTTTCAGATAATATCACTGGCATTATTGGAATTAATAAAAATACTGGTAATCCATGTAGCCACATATTAACACCATCTATACAATATCCTAATGATAAATAAATAATTAAGCATATCATAGGTGTTGCGGCAACAATTCTTTTCTTTAAGCTAGTCATATAATTAACCTCTCTTTATTTTAATATTGCAAACATATGGGCCAAAAATAATATAGAACACTGGAATTGTTAATAAAATAATCCATGCTGGATGCCAGTGCTTAAATATTACTCCTGCAAGAACATATAAAGCTACACAAATGATTGGATATAATACACTGAATATATTGTCTACTAATAATAGTAATGAAATCGGAATTAATACAAATATTGGTAAAGCTTCAAACCAAATGTTTTTATTTGTTCCTTCAATTAAATATCCTACTAATAAATAAGCAATAATACACATTATAGGCATTGCTGTAATAATTCTATTTTTTAAACTCATCCTTTAAACACTCCTTTTATTTTATCCTTCATATTTTTATTAATAATTCCACCTACAACAACATCACCAGTTACAGATGATGATCTCACATTTCCTGTTGAATTTTCAATATGAATATCACCTGAGACTGTATCTATTCTAATGATTTCTGCGGTAGCAATATTAATTTTATAATCACCTGACACTGAATTAAGGGTAGCCTCCTTAGCCTTTAGTGAATAGCCTTCAATATCACCTGATACTGTATGTAATGTAATTTCATTACCAACTAAATAATTAAATGATACATCGCCTGATACCACTCCTGCATCAATTTTATTTCCCTTAACTATATCAATATTAATTTCACCAGATGCCGTAACAATTTCAACCTTATCAAAAATTCTATCCTCAGGCACCTCAATTGTTATCGTTCCTTTTCTTCTATTTAAGGAAAAGTATTTTTTCTTATAAAAATCTATAAGCACACCTGTTTTAGCACTATTTTCAACCTTATAGCAATTCATATCAATATCATCAAATATTGTATGAATTTTATTTTCCCTTGTCTTTTTAATAATTATATTATCAGCTACGGTTTTAACTATAAGATTATATCCTATTTTAATAGATGGAATATCATCATCCATATATTCTCTTGCAATATCATAAGGATCCCCAAGCTTTTCCTCTATTTCCTCTTCAGTCATAGATGCCTCTAATCCAAATTCGTAACGCTTTTTATATTTATCTATTATTTCTTCCTTGTTAGATACTCCATAATAATCTAAAGCCTCACCTAGCTTTTGAAAATACATATCCTTCATTAGAATCCTCCTAATAGGGCTTCTGCCTCTTCAAAGGAAATTTCGCCATTTTTAAGCCTACGCTTAATTTCCTCTCTAGAGGGCTTTTCTTCCTCTTGTGAATTAAATCCTAAGGCTGTGCATAGCTCATCAATATTCTTCTTTACTGTAGGATAGCTTATATTTAATGTTTTTTCTATCGCCTTAATATTTCCTTGATTTTTAATAAATACTAAAGCGAATTGAAGCTGATCAGGTGTAAGATAATCAAATGGTGTTAAATTAAATTCACCAGTTATCTCTGTTTCACATTCCTCACATCTTAATGTTTTAACAATCAGCTTTTCATTACATATAGGGCAATATCCGATTACATTCTTCTTCACATTACCAACCCCTTCACTTATATTATAT
>JAZQVB010000001.1:0-20585 GCA_045631605.1 Anaeroplasma sp. | reverse complement strand
AACATTAAGTAAATTTGATGAAAAATCATACTATGTGATGATATTTATATTTGTTGGATTAGCGTTATTAAATTTAATTTTCATAATTATAAAATTATCCGTAGATAAGGATTATAATTTTAAAACATTTACTCCAGTAATTCATGCTAGCTATCTAGTTATATCGATTTTGATGTATTATATTTTGAAGAATTTTGGTAATTTTTCGAGCTTTGGCTATGTATATTGGATTGGTTTAATGCTTGGGAATATAATTGCTATAACAGTTTTTGTCATTTTGAATGCAAAATATAAAGAAAAAAAGCCTAAATTTATAGCAAATAGATGATATTTTTGTATAAAAATTAAGATTTATCTTAAAAGTGTACTATTTATTAGTACATTTTTTAATTTTTACTTAAAAAATTGAAACAATTGTGATAAAATAGTAAAAGTATACGTATGACCTTAGGGAGGTATTATTATGAAGGAATATAATCATAAGGAAATTGAAAAGAAATGGCAAGAATATTGGGATGCCAATAAAACATTTAGAACTGATGTTTGGGATTTTTCAAAGCCTAAATTTTATGCATTAGATATGTTTCCATATCCATCAGGACATGGATTACATGTAGGACATCCAGAAGGATACACTGCAACTGATATTGTGTCAAGAATGAAGAGAATGCAAGGGTATAATGTATTACATCCAATGGGATGGGATGCGTTCGGTTTGCCAGCTGAGCAATATGCTATTAACACTGGTAATCATCCAGATGGATTTACTCAAGAAAATATTAAAACATTTACTCGTCAATTAAAGATGCTAGGCTTATCTTTTGACTGGGATAAGGAAATCTCTACTTGTGATCCAAAGTACTACAAGTGGACACAATGGATTTTTAAGAAACTATATGAAAAGGGATTAGCTAAGCAAGTTGATATGCCAGTTAACTGGTGTGAGGAGCTAGGATGTGTATTAGCTAATGACGAGGTAATTGATGGTAAGAGTGAGCGTGGAGGATATCCTGTAATTCGTAAGAATATGAAGCAATGGGTATTAGATATTCCTGCTTATGCTGAAAGCTTAATTGATGGTTTAAATGAAATCGATTGGCCTGAATCAACAAAGGAAATGCAACGTAACTGGATTGGTAAGTCAGTTGGTGCTCATATCACATTCAAGGTTAATAACCATGATTTAGATTTCACAGTATTTACAACTCGTGCTGATACATTATTCGGTGCTACATACTGTGTATTAGCTCCAGAGCATGAAATCGTTGATGTTATTACAACTGAAGCTCAAAAGGCAGCTGTAGTAGAATATAAGAATTTATGTGCTTCTAAGTCAGATTTAGAGCGCACAGAGCTTAACAAGGAAAAAACAGGTGTATTTACAGGTGCTTATGCAGTAAATCCTGTAAATGGTAGATTAACTCCAATTTGGATTTCTGATTATGTACTTGCAAGCTATGGTACAGGTGCAATTATGGCAGTACCTGCTCATGATACAAGAGATTATGAATTTGCTAAAAAGTTCGGCATTGAAATCATCCAAGTATTAGAGGGTGGGGATATTGAAAAGGAAGCATACACAGAGGATGGAGTTCACATCAATTCTGATTTCTTAAATGGTCTTGGTAAACAAGAGGCTATTAACAAGATGATCGAATGGCTACAAGAGCATAATTGTGGTGAAAAGAGAATTAGCTATAGATTACGTGAATGGATTTTTGCTCGTCAAAGATATTGGGGTGAACCAATTCCAATCGTACACTATGATGATCATGATGAAATGCTAGACGATAGTGAATTACCATTAGTATTACCTGAATTAACAGACTATAAGCCAAAGGTTAATGGTACAAGCCCATTAAATAACGCTGAGGATTGGGTGAAGTATACTAACAAGGATGGCAAGGTTGGTAGTAGAGAAACTAACACAATGCCAGGCTCTGCAGCTTCAAGCTGGTACTTCATTAGATATATTGATCCAAATAATGATAATGAATATGCAAGTTATGAACTTATGAAGCATTGGCTTCCAGTTGATTTATATTTAGGTGGTTCAGAGCATGCTGTTGGACACTTATTATATTCAAGATTCTGGACAAACTTCTTATATGATCAAGGATTATGTCCTGTTAAGGAGCCATTTAAGAAATTATTCCACCAAGGTATGATTTTGGGAGAAAATGGCGAAAAGATGAGTAAGTCTCGTGGTAATGTTATTAATCCAGATGAGGTTGTTGAAAACTATGGTGCCGATACATTAAGATTATACGAAATGTTTATGGGACCACTAGAGGATTCTAAGCCTTGGTCAACTGAAGGATTAGTGGGAGCTAGAAAGTTCATCGAAAGAGTTTATAGATTAATAACAAGCGAGGAATATACTTCTAGATTTACAACAGAGTATGACAAGACTTTAGAGCTTGTATATCATCAAACTGTTCAAAAGGTAACGAAGCATTTTGAAAATCTAGGTCTTAATACAGCAATTTCACAATTAATGATTTTTGTTAATGCTGCATACAAGGCTGAAAAGATCTATATTGGATTTATTGAAGGATTTGTAAAATTATTCTCAACAATTTGTCCGCATGTTGGTGAGGAATTATGGGAAATCCTAGGACATACTGGAACAATCGCTTATGAGCCATGGCCAGTATTTGATGAGGCTTTAACTAAGGAAGCTACATGTGTTTATGCTGTAAGTGTTAATGGTAAGCTACGCGATAAGATTACTCTTGATGCTAATACTCCAAATGATGAGGTTCAAAAGGCAGCATTTGCTTCTGAAAAGATTAAGGCCTATACAGATGGACATGAAATTGTTAAGGTAATTGTAGTACCTAAAAAGATTGTTAATATCGTAATTAAGTAATTAAAAGAGGTTTCTTTATGATGAGAATAGGCATGCGAAAAGGAAAAACAATAATAAGTATTTTGATATGCTTGTTGATATTTATTGTATTAAAATTAATATCATCAAAAACATCTAATCCAGATTGGGCATATTATTGGTATAATCCATTTTTCGCTGGAATCGCTACTGCCTATTCTATTCATAATAACCGTAAGAAGAGCTTTGAACAGGCCTCTAATAGATGTATAGCATCATTAATTGGTGGTCTTACAGGTGCGATACTTATTTTAGTATACAAATTAGTTTGTAATGGAATACTAGGATTAGATGTTTCTTGGCCTACAATCAGTAGCTCAGCTAGGGAGCTTATTGTTCCTTATATTTTAACTGCATTAAGCTCAGTTATAGTAATTAACATTGGTGTTAAGCTTAATAAGCAGGGTGCAATATTCGTTGGGATATTAACACTTTTATCTGTAACTGTTAGCCCTAATGCGACTATCACAAAATCAATTGGTGAAATTGGATTTGCATTTAATCGTATTTTATCAACTATAATTGGTGTTTGTGTTGCGTTAGGTGTAAACCTATTTAAGCTACCAAGAAGATATAAGAATGATAATTTATTGTTCGCTATAGGTATTGATGGAATAGTTTATTCTAAATTAGATAAAATTAAAGGCTATGTGAATTATAAAATTAACTATTTTGCAGATAACAAAATAAATACAACATTATTTACAACTAGAACTCCTACAACATTTATGCATTTGCTTGATGATGTAGAGGTTACTCATCCAATAATATGTATGGGTGGTGCCGCATTATATGATGCTAAGAAGCTTGAATATGTTGGTATGGAAACAATACCTTCAGAAACTGAAAAGGTATTAGATGATTATTTAAAAGAATTAAATATAACACCATTTAAAAATTATATTATTGACAATGTATTAAGCACATATTGTGAAAAACTTGATAATAAGGGTGAAATATTTTATGCGAATGAAAAAAAGAATGCTGCATATTGTGATTTTCATTTAGGTGTTAATAATACAGAATATCAGTATTTAATATATTACATAATAATAGAAGAAAATGATGTTGTAGATAAGGTTTGTAAATATATAAATGAGAAATTAAGTGATATATTATATGCTATGGAGATTGATGCGTTTAACAATGGGCAAAAGTACGAGAATGTTAAATATGTTAAGATTTATAGCAAAAAAATATTAGAATTAAATATAGTAAAAGAATATTGTAAAGAAAACAATTTACAATTAGTAGGTATGTCCTCTTCAAAATTATCTAAGTATTTACTTGATAATAGTGAGGTTAGAGTTGCTACCTACGATTATGACAACGCAATTGTTGTTGATAGATTTGATATAATGGTGAGAAAGGTAACATCAATATATCATAATAAAAAGTATCATAAAAGAAAGTAAGGTTGATGTTTGTGAGTGACATTTTAGAAATTAAAGGTCTATGTGCCAAAATAGAAAATAAAGAAATACTTAAAGGTGTTGACTTAACAATTAAGGCTGGTGAGGTTCATGCAATTATGGGACCTAACGGTACAGGAAAATCTACATTATCATCTATTATTATGGGTTCACCAAAATATGAGGTGACTGGTGGAGATATCCTATTAAATGGTGAATCAATTTTACCACTTCAAGTAGATGAGCGTGCAAGAAAGGGTATTTTCCTTGCATATCAATATCCTGCTGAGGTTCCTGGTGTTACTAATAGTGACTTTATTAGAAGTGCTATGAAGGCAACTACAGGTAAGAATGTATCTTTATTTAATTTTATTAGAAATTTTGATCAAGCATGTAATGAATTAAAGATGCCTGAGGATTTAGCACATAGATATTTAAATGAAGGCTTCTCTGGTGGAGAGAAAAAGAGAAATGAAATCCTTCAAATGAAAATGCTAAAGCCTAAGTTTGCAATTTTAGATGAAATTGATTCAGGACTTGATGTTGATGCCCTAAGAATAGTTGGTGAAAATGTATATAATATGGTGAGTGATTCATTTGGTTGCTTATTAATTACACACTACCAAAGATTATTAGATTATATTAAGCCTGATTTTGTACACATTATGATTAATGGTAAGATTGTTAAGACTGGTGGAAAAGAATTAATTACAAAAATTGATAACTATGGTTACGATTGGGTAAAAGAAGAGCTAGGTATTGAGATAACTTCTAATGAAGAGAAAAGGACCCATGCAATATTAGGCTCATGTGCTAATGCAGGTAAGAAATAATGATAAATAATATTATATCTGTATCTACAATGGGTCTAGTAGAAAATGATACTGTAAAAATTAATAAGCCTATAGATGATGTATTATTAATTGAAGATGATTGTAATATCGAGATTGTAGGCAATCTTTATGTAACAATACTTGATAAATCAAATAATAAAAATATAACTATTTCTTGTGCTCAAGGCTCAACAGTAAAGTATATTATTGTTGATAGTGAATCATCAAATAGAGTATTTAATGTATCAGGTGAGCTATTAATTAATCAAATATCTCTTGGACAAACAAATGAAAAATTAAATGTTAATTTATTAAATGAAAATGCAAGCTGTGATATTAAAAATTTAGTTATTGCTGCTAATACTAAAAACAGCTTTGCACAATATGTGGATCATTTAATTGGTAACACTAAATCAAACATTATTAATGTTGGTGTTGCGATAAATGGTGCTAATATTAAATTTGATACTACAGGTAAGGTTGAAAAGGGTATGGCAAAGTCTAAATGCTCTCAGTTATCTCGTGGTATTGTTATGGATGATGAATCTCAAATCACTGCTTTACCTATATTATTAATTGATGAATTTGATTGCTTCGCTAATCATGGTGCAACAATTGGTAAAATGAGTGATGAGGATTTATTCTATTTAATGAGTAGAGGTTTATCTAAGGATGATGCCTTCTTATTAATATTAAGTGGTATCATTAAGCCATTTATAGATGATATTCCTAATGAGGAATTACAAAATCAAATTAATGAAAAAATACAAAATCTGATAAAGAAGTGATTATTGTGAATGTAAGTAAAATAAGAAATGATTTTCCAGTGCTTAGAAGCAATCCCAAGCTTGCCTATTTAGATAGCGCAGCAATGGCATTAAAGCCTGATTGTGTTATAGACGCTGTAAATGATTATTATTCTAGACTAGGTGTAAATGTTCATAGAGGAGTATATAAACTATCATATGAGGCAACTGATTTATATGAAGAGGCTAGAGGTACTATTGCGAAGTTTATCAATGCTGACTTTGAAAACATTGTGTTTACACGCGGTGCGTCATCAGCCTTAAATTTAGTTGCGATGAGCTATGGAATGAGCTTTTTAAAGCCAGGTGATGAAATTATCACAAGTGAGCTTGAGCATCATTCATCTCATATGCCTTGGAATAACGTAGCTAATATTACAGGTGCTAAGGTTAAATATATACCTCTTGATTCTGAAGGAAGAATTACTGTTGAAGCATTTAAATCAGTTTTAACAGAGAAAACTAAGGTTGTTGCCTTAACATATGTTTCAAATGTAATGGGCTATATTACACCTATAAAGGAAATAATTGAATTAGCTCATAAGGCTGGAGCAATCGTTTCAGTTGACGGAGCTCAGGCTGTACCTCATATGAAAATAGATGTTAAGGAGCTTGATTGTGATTTCTTATCATTTTCAGGTCATAAGCTATGTGGTCCAACAGGAATTGGAGTATTGTATGGTAAAAAACATTTATTAGAAAAAATGCCACCTATTGAATTTGGTGGAGATATGGCTGATACTGTTGAAAAATATAATATGACATATAAGAGTGCTCCATATAAATTTGAAACAGGTACTCCGATTGTTGCAGGTGCTATTGGTCTTGCGAAAGCTTGCCAATATTTAGATGAAATAGGGTTAGATAATATTAGTAAATATGAATATAGCTTAAAAGAGCGTGCGATTGAAGGATTAAAGGGTGTTGAAGGAATTAAAATCTATAATCCGACATGCGAAACAGGTGTTATATCATTTAATGTAGATGGTGTTCATCCACATGATGCGGCTTCAGTATTTGATAATAATAATGTATGTATTCGTGCTGGTCATCATTGTGCACAATTAATAACATCTTGGTTAAATACAATTGGAACTGTACGTGCATCATTCTATTTTTATAATACTATAGAAGATGTAGATAATTTTGTAAAAAGTGTAAAAGAGGCTAAAGATTTCTTTGGCATGTTTTAGGAGGGTTAATAATGGATCTTAAGGAATTATATAGAGCTGTTATTATGGATAACTATAAGAATCCGAAAAATAAAGGTTTAAAGAAAACGGATAAATATCATTTTGTTCATCTAAACAATCCATCTTGTGGTGATGATATGAATGTTGAAATATATATAGAAAATGGTGTAGTTAAGGAAGTATACCATGATGGTAAGGGCTGTAGTATTTGCTGCTCAAGCGCTTCTGTAATGTCTGATGTATTAACAGGTAAGACAGTTGAAGAGGCTAAGAATATCGTTAATGACTTCTATGAGGTAGTTAAGGGTAATGAGCCTAATGATGAGGAAGCATTAGGAGAAGCTATTGCTTATATGGGTGTTAAGGATTTCCCTGCAAGAATTAAATGTGCTACATTAGGCTGGAAGGCTGTTGAACAAGCGATAAGCGAGGTGGAAGCTAATGACAAATAATAAGGATGATATTAATAATATTGTCGGTGATTATAAGTATGGGTTTACTACTGATGCTAAAACTGTTCTTACATCAGGTAAGGGTTTAAACAGAGGAGTAGTTGAATTTATTTCTAAGGCTAAAAATGAGCCTGAATGGATGCTAGAATTCAGATTAAAGGCATATGATGCTTTCTGTAGATTGGAAAATCCAGAGTGGGGGCCAGATTTATCAGGAATAGATTTCGATGAATATACATACTATATCAAATCATCAGAGCGCACTGAAACAGCTTGGGAGGATGTGCCTGAGAAAATTAGAGAAACATTTGATAAATTAGGTATTCCTGAGGCTGAAGCTAAATATTTAGCTGGGTCATCTACTCAATTTGAGTCTGAGGTTGTTTATCATAATAATCTAAAGGAATTAGATGATTTAGGTGTAATTTTCTGTGATACTGATACTGCTGTAAGAGAATATCCTGAATTAGTAAAGGAATATTTCGGTAAGATTGTGCCTTATACAGATAATAAATATGCAGCACTTAATAGTGCGGTATGGAGTGGTGGTTCATTTATTTATGTTCCAAAGGGCGTTAAGCTTGAAAAGCCAGTTCAATCATATTTTAGAATTAATTCTGAAAGAATGGGACAATTTGAAAGAACATTAATTATTGTTGAGGATGGCGCGGATATACATTATGTAGAAGGATGTACTGCCCCACAATATTCAAAGGATTCGTTACATGCAGCAGTGGTTGAAATTTATGTAAAGAAATATGCTCATTGTAGATATTCTACAGTACAAAACTGGTCTAATAATATCGTTAATCTAGTTACTAAGAGAACATTAGTAGAGGATTATGGTCATATGGAATGGATTGATGGTAACGTTGGTGCTGGTCTTAATATGAAATATCCTGCATGTGTATTAAAGGGTAAGGGAGCTAAGGGAACAACTGTTTCAATTGCTTTCGCATCTACAGGACAAATCCAAGATACTGGTGCTAAGATGATTCATTTAGGTGAAAATTCAACATCAACAATTATTTCAAAGAGTATTTGCCGTGGTGGTGGTAAGGTTAATTACCGCGGTACTGTGTCATGTGGACCTAAGGCTTTAGGAGCAAGAAGTCATATTGAGTGTGATACACTAATTCTTGATGATATTTCTACAAGTGATACAATTCCAACTAACATTGGTAAAAATAGCGATATGTATATCGAGCATGAGGCTACAGTCTCAAAGGTTAATGAGGAACAATTGTTCTATTTAATGAGTAGAGGTTTAACTGAGGCTGAAGCTACAGAAATGATCGTTATGGGCTTTATTGAACCATTTAGTAAGGAATTACCAATGGAATATGCAGTAGAGCTAAATAGATTAATTAAATTAGAAATGGTTGATTCTATAGGATAAAAACAAGTAGAGATTATTCTCTACTTTTTTGAAAAAAGGTGATATTATGTTAATTACTTCATTAGATAATCCTAAAATAAAGGAATTATCAAAACTACTAACAGCTAAATATAGAAAAAAAGAAAAGAAATTTATTGTTGAAGGCGCACACCTTGTTGATGAGGCAAGAAAATGTGGAGTATTACTTGAGGCCTATAGCTTAGAAGAAAAGGAAGGCTATATTCAGGTGACACCTCAAATTATGAATAAATTATCATCAACAGATACTACTGTATCTGAAATAGGATTATGTGAAATTATTCAAAGAAATGAGCTATCTAATAAAATCTTAATTCTTGATGCCATCCAAGATCCAGGAAATATGGGTGCATTAATGCGTACTGCCAAGGCATTTGGCTTTGATACTATCGTTTTGGGTACTGGATGTGTTGATATATATAATAATAAGGTTATAAGATCTAGCCAAGGAGCTATTTTTAAATTAAACTTTATAAATGAGGATTTAGTTTCTTTTATTCCTAAATTAAAAGGATATACTATATTTGGTACACATGTAGAAAATGGAGTAGAATTAGACTCTCAAGAAGTGTCAGCTAATCTTGCGGTAATACTTGGTAACGAAGGTAATGGTGTATCTGAAGAAGTACAAGCTTTGGCAAGTAAAAACATATATATACCTATGAATAATACAGAATCGCTAAATGTAAGTATTGCAGGTGCGATTATAATGTACAAATTTAGAAATAATTAATTATTAATGGTGTCATATCTATCGATATGATGCCGTTTTTCTTTTGTTTTATGAATTATTTTTTAAAATACACTTGTAATATTGAAACAATTGTGATATCATTTTATGGGCACAAAAATACACATGCTTTTGGAGCTGGCCGTCGTGTGCAAATTTTTTGATGGAGGCGAGCGATGAAGAAAGCAGAGGACAAAAACAAAAATAAAATGGAGGAAAAAGAAAAATGTCTGAGTCTGTAGTTTCAATGAAACAACTATTAGAATCTGGTGTTCATTTTGGTCATGCAACACGCAGATGGAACCCAAAAATGGCCAAGTATATTTTTACTGCTAGAAACGGTATCTATATCATCGATTTACAAAAAACTGCTAATGAAATCGAAAAAGCTTATGCTGCATTATTAAACATCGTTAAGGATGGCGGTAAGGTTTTATTCGTAGGTACTAAGAAGCAAGCACAAGAAGCTGTTAAGGAAGAAGCATTAAGATGCGATCAATTCTACGTTAACCAAAGATGGTTAGGTGGTACATTAACTAACTTCAAGACAATTAGAAAGCGTATTAAGAAACTTCAAGATTTATATAAGATGGAAGAAGATGGAGAATTCGCAAAGTTACCTAAGAAGGAAGTAATCAAGTTAATTGCTGAACGTGAAAAACTTGAAAAGTTCTTAGGTGGTATCAAGGAAATGAAGAAGATTCCTGATGCATTATTCATCGTAGATCCACGCAAGGAACATAACGCAATTTTAGAAGCTCGTAAGTTAAACATTCCAGTATTTGGTATTGTTGATACTAACTGCGATCCTGATGATGTTGATTATGTTATCCCTGCAAACGACGATGCAATTCGTGCTGTTAAGTTAGTAACTTGGGTTATGGGTAACGCTGTAATCGAAGCTAACGGTGGTGTTGTTGAAAAGTTTGATGACGCTGCTGAAGAAGTAAATATGACAGAAGAAATTTCTAAGGAAAAGCCAGCTAGAGAAGGTGCACCTAAGGGTGATAAGAAGCCATCTAGAAAGCCAACAAGAAAGCCAGCTAAGAAGGCTGAAACAACTGAAGCTCCAAAGGCTGAATAATTATTTATCGGAGGAAAATAAAAATGGCAACAATTACTGCATCAATGGTAAAAGAATTACGTGAAAAGACTTCTGCAGGTATGTTAGACTGCAAGAAGGCTTTAACTGAAACAGATGGCGATATGGAGGCTGCTGTAACTTGGTTACGTAAGCGTGGTATCGCAAAAGCTGCAAAGAAGGAAAGTGCAGTTGCTGCTGAGGGTTTATGTTCTTATGCAGTTAACGGAAACAAGTGTGTTTTATTCGAGTTAAACTCACAAACTGACTTCGTTGCAAAGAATGAAAAATTTATTGATTTATTAGAACGCGTTGGTAACGCAATCGTTAATTCAAACGCTACAAATACTGAAGAAGCATTAGAAATTGCTGTTGAAGATAAGACTCTTGCTACAGTTATCTTAGAAGCTTCTGGTGTAATCGGTGAAAAGATTTCTTTACGTCGTGTTACTGTATTAGAAAAGACTGATGCACAAGTATTTGGTACTTATAAGCATATGGGTGGCCGTATCGTTTCTATCTCTATTTTGAATGGTGAAGACGAGACTGTTGCTAAGGATATTGCTATGCATGTTGCTGCATTAAATCCTAAGTATGTATCAAAGGATGATATTCCTGCTGACGTAATCGCTAAGGAAAGAGATGTTATCCTTGCTGCTGCATTAGTTGAAAATGCAAATTCTGCTAAACCAAAGCCAGAAAACATTATCGCTGAAAGAATCGTACCAGGTCGTCTTGAAAAGCAATTAAAGGAAATTTGCTTATTATCTCAAGCTTTCGTTAAGAATCCTGATCAAACAGTTGAAGCATATGTTAAGGGTGCAAAGGCTGAAGTAGTTACATTCATTCGTTTAGAAGTAGGCGAAGGAATCGAAAAGAAGGAAACTGACTTCGCAGCTGAAGTTGCAGCTCAATCTGCCGCTTTTAATTAATAAATTCAGGGGGAATATTTTGTCTATTCCCCCATTTTTTTAAAATTTTAGGAGGATTTTGTATGTATAAGCGTATATTACTTAAGTTAAGTGGAGAAGCTTTAAAGGGTGAAAATCAAAGTGCTATAGTTGATCCACAAACAGTTAACGAAATTGCTATGCAAATCAAAGATGCTCATGATTTGGGTGTTGAAATTGGTATAGTAGTTGGTGGAGGAAATATTTGGAGAGGTAAAATTGCTGAAGGTCTAGGAATGGATAGAGCACAAGCTGACTATATGGGAATGCTTGCTACAATCATGAATGGTCTAGCAGTTCAAGATGCCTTAGAACAAGTAGGTGTTCCAACAAGAGTATTAACTGCATTACCAATTAATCAGGTTGCAGAACCTTATATTAGAAGAAAGGCTATTAGACACTTAGAGAAGGGTAGAGTATGTATCTTTGCTGGTGGATTAGGTTCACCTTATTTTTCAACAGATACTGCATGTGTACTTCGTGCTACTGAAATTGGAGCTGAGGTTGTTTTAATGGCTAAGAATAAAACTGAGGGTGTATATGATTCAGATCCTCGTACAAATCCAGATGCAAAGATGTTCGAAGAATTAACATTCTCTGAAATCTTAACACGCGATTTAGCAGTAATGGATTCAACAGCTGCATCATTATGTAAGGATAATGAGTTAAATTTAATCGTATTTAATATGAATAAGAAGGGTAATATCGTTAAGGCTGTTAAGGGCGAAAAGATTGGTACCCTTGTTAAAGTAAAATAAGGAGAAAAATTATGGAAGAATTAGAAATGGTCTTATTAGAAGGCGAAGAAAAAATGGACAAGGCAATCCTTGCCTATGAACGTGAATTATCAACAGTTCGTACAGGTCGTGCAAATGCTTCATTATTAGATTCAATTATGATTGATTACTATGGAGTACCTACACCTGTTAAGCAAATTTCATCTATTTCTGTTCCTGAGGCTAATCAATTATATATTAAGCCTTATGATAAATCATCTTTAAAAACTATTGAGCATGCAATCTTTGCTTCACCTCTAGGTTTAACACCTCAAAATGATGGTACTGGTATTCGTTTAATTTTACCAAAGATGACTGAAGAGCGTCGTAGAGAATTAGTTAAGCAAGTAGGAAAAATGGAAGAAGCAGCTAAGGTTGCAATCCGTAATATTCGTAGAGATCTTAATGATAGCATTAAGAAGCTAGATCTTCCTGAAGATGATGAAAAATCATCATTAGAGGATGTTCAAAAGATGACTGATGAAAAAATCGTTAAGGTTCAAAAAGTAACAGAAGCTAAGAATAAGGATTTAATGTCAATCTAAATAATATAGCTAGTAAGGAAAAGCTTACTAGCTTTTTTCTTTTAAATAAATTTTATTTTGCTTTATACTTTTAAGTATAAATGATATAATATATTATGAAGTTTTATGAATTATTTAGCATTAAATAAATATTATATATAAAGAGGTATTTTATGAAAAAAAGAATAATAACAGGATTGGTTTTGGCTGTAATATTATTACCAGTTGTATTCTTAAAGGAATTAATAGTTCCTTTTCAACTAGTGGTTATGATATTCGGAATTATTGCATCAATTGAGCTTTTAAATATGTATGATAAAGAACAAAAGATTGCGTTGCCAATAAAAATATTAACTGTAATTTTAACTATGCTATTATATTTCTCAATAGTTAATAGCTTTGCTTTATGTAGCGATTCGTTAATTGTACAATTTTTAAATTTAATTCATTTAAATAAGATAGTTACACCATTAATAGTGTTATTTGCAATATTTATAATATTAATGTCTTGTATGGTATTTGTTCCTGATTTTGGTGTTAAGGATATAGGAAAGCTGTATTTATCAATTATATATATTGGTGTATCTGTAGGTGCGTTTACTATTCTTAGATATTATGGAATTAGATTTATTGTTTATTTATTATTAATAACTATTGCCACAGACATATTCGCACTTGTATTTGGCTTAACATTAGGTAAGCATAAGATGGCACCGCTTATTTCTCCAAAGAAGACTTGGGAGGGAGCAATTGGTGGTACATCTGTTGCGGTTGTAATTGGATTCTTATTTGTTTATTTCTATAGCGGCATTGGAAAGGCATTATTTAATGAACCAATCTTATTCTTTGATTATGTATTTGGCTATAATGAATTTACTACTGTAGGTAAGGTATTATTTGTAATAGTATTATCATTATTCTTATCAGTTTGTTCACAAATTGGTGATTTAGTAGCATCTAAGCTTAAGCGTCATTTTGGTATAAAGGATTATTCTAATATATTTCCAGGACATGGTGGTGTATTAGATAGATTTGATTCTACATTCTTTGCTTCAGCAATATTCTTATTATTCATGATTGCTGAAAGTAATTTATTCCCTTGGGCATAATTATGAAGAATTTATATATTGTAGGTGCTACAGGCTCAATCGGTACTCAGGCTTTAGATATTGCTAGACAATTTCCTGATGAATTTAAGGTTATTGGATTAGCTGTAGGAGATTCTAAAATGGATTTAGCTAGGGAACTAATTGAGGAATTTAAGCCTGAAATAGTATGCTTTAGAAATAAAACAGTAGGGCTATCATATAATCCAATTATCGTTAGCGGTGATGAAGGATTATTAGAGATAGCTAGATATTCAAAATACGAAAATGAGGTATTTTTAAATGCTTTAGTAGGTATATCAGGATTGTTACCTACTGTTGAAGCAATTAAGGTGAAAAAAGAAATTGCTTTAGCTAATAAGGAAACATTAGTTGTTGCAGGAAATATAATAAAAAATCTAGTTAATGAATATAATACAAGACTTATTCCTATCGATTCAGAGCATTCAGCAATATTACAATGCTTAATAGGTGAGAATAAGAGGGAAATAAAAAGATTAATTATTACTGCAAGTGGTGGTTCTTTTAGAAATAAAAATAGAGATGAATTAGAGCATGTAACTACAGAGGATGCTCTTAAGCATCCTAATTGGAATATGGGAGCTAAAATAACAATTGATAGTGCTACTATGATGAATAAGGGATTTGAGGTTATTGAAGCACATTATTTATTTGATATCCCATATGATAGAATTGATACAATTTTGCATCCCCAAAGCATAATACATTCTATGGTTGAATTTAATGATGGTACAGTTAAGGCTCAAATAGGATCAGCTGATATGCATACACCTATTTCCTATGCTTTAAAATATCCTAGTCATTCATATCATGATGCAAAAGGATTGTCATTGATTGGTATCAATTTGGAATTAAAGGAATTATCATTTGAACGATATCCTTGCTTAAAGTATGCTTATGATGCAGCTGCTAAGGGTGGAGTTTATTTAGCGGTTTTAAATGCAGCTAATGAGGCTGCAGTAGCTTTATTTTTAGATAATAAAATAAAATTCCTTGATATAGAGAGAATAATATATGAGGAAATAAATAATGAAGAATATGTAAATTATGAATATAATTTAAATAATATTCTAAAATTAAGTGGAGAGATAATTAATAAAATTAAGGAAAGTTGGAGTTGATTATTATGTTTTTAGCATTAAGCCAGGGTGGCTTAATAATATTGTCTATAATTGCATTTGTATTAGTTATTGGTCTTATTATCGCACTACATGAGGGAGGACACTTTTTCTTTGCGAAAAGAGCTGGAATCCTTTGTCATGAGTTTTCATTAGGTATGGGACCTATAATATATCAAAAACAATTTGGTGAAACCAAATTTTGTATTAGAGCTATTCCTATCGGTGGATTTGTTTCTATGGCTGGTGAGGATGTCGCTGACGATGTTGTTCATGTTGGTGACGAAATAGGTATTAATATAGAAAATAATGTAATTACTGAAATCATTTTAGATGAAGGCTTAGATTGTCATCTACGTGGCAAGGTAGAGGCTGTTGATTTAAAGGGGCTAACTGATGAGCCTTTATATATTACAATAAGTGATGATTTTCAAAATCATTATTATACTGTAAAGCGTGATGCTTTTTATGTATTTGAAAAGGGTAAGAGATTACAAATTACACCTTATGATCGTTGTTTTGATTCTAAAACAATATTAGAAAGATTTTTAACAATATTTGCTGGGCCATTAATGAATATGATTTTAGCAATATTCTTATATATAATTGTTGCTTTTGCAGCTGGTGTACCTAATTACAACTCAAATGAAATTGGTGATATTTCTAAGTATTATCCAGCTGAGCAATATTTAGTAGCTGGCGATAAGATAACAGCTGTAAATGGTAATGAGGTAGATAACTGGAATGAATTTTCATTAGAGCTTGATAAGGCTTATTCAAATAATGAAACTTCTATTGTTATTAAGGTTGATAGAAATGGCTCTGAACATGAATATACATTAGAAACATTTACTTATATCGCATCTATTGGTATTTCTAATATTCAAGCTGAAAATCTTGGTGTTAAAACTATTACAGTAAATAATAAGGAAATTACAGGATTAGAACTAGGTAATGTAGCTATTAGATATAAGGACAAAGAGGGTTCAATAAAAAAAGGTGACGTAATTACTAAGATTAAGGTTGGTAATAAAGAAGCTGTTGATATTGAATCTTGGAGTCAATTAATTGCTATATTTAAAGAAATTAATGTGGATGATATTAGATTTGAATATTATTCCTTACAAGAGGATAATACATATACTCATATTAAATTAGAAACATGTAAGGTTATTGAGCCATATACAAATGAGGTTTTAAATAACCAAAGAATTGAAAAAATACAACAAATGATAGGTGTATCACCTACTACTCATTTTGATTTTTTAGGCTGTATTAAATCGGCATTTGTAATGTTCTGGGATGATTTTACATTAATATTTAGAACATTAAAGCTATTAATCGCACCTAGTGACGTAAGACAAATTGGTGTAAGTGATTTATCAAGCTTTGTTGGTATATTCTCAATATTAACTCAATATGTAAGTGCTGGAATTTTACCTATTATTTCGTTTGCAGCATTATTATCAGTTAATATTGGAGTAATGAATTTACTTCCTATTCCAGCCTTAGATGGTGGTAGATTAGTATTTTTATTATATGAGCTTGTTACTAGAAGAAAACCTAGCAAGAAGATAGAAGCTACAATAAATAATGTATTCTTCATTTTATTAATGTTGTTATTCTTATACATTACATTCAATGATATTTTAAGATTATTCTAAGAAGGTGAGATAATGAGGTATAATAATCCAATAATTTTAGGTGATTATAGTGATCCAGATGTTATTAGAATAAAGGATAGCTATTATATGGTTGCATCATCATTCAACCATACACCAGGGTTACCTATTTTAAAAAGTAAAAATTTAATAGATTGGAAAATACTTCATTATGCCTGCAATAATTTACCATTTGAACGTTTTAATAACGTTTGTCATGGCGATGGAGTTTGGGCTCCAGCTATTAGGAAGCATAAAAATAAAATATATTTAATAGTACCTTTTCCTGATGAAGGAATATATATTTATAGTACTGATGATATTGAATCTGGTATTTGGAGTGAACCTTGGTGCTTAATAGATGATACAGGAATTATTGACCCATGTCCAATATGGGTTGATGATAAGTGCTATTTAGTAGTTGGCTTCGCTAAAAGTAGAAAAGGATTTAATTCAGTATTAGGATTATATGAGGTATCTGTTGATTTAAAGGAAAATATTTCTAAGGATTATAAGATAATTTTTGATGGACATAATACTCAGCCTACTATTGAAGGACCTAAATTCTATTATAGAAATGGATATTATTACATAATGGCTCCTGCGGGAAGTGTTAAGACTGGTTGGCAAGCATGTCTAAGATCTAAAGAAATATATGGGCCATATGAGGAAAAGATTGTAATGTTACAAAATGATTCACCTATTAATGGTCCTCATCAAGGAGCATTAGTAGATTTGCCTAATGGTGAATTTGTATTCTTTCATTTTCAGGATAGAAAATGCTATGGTCGTATAGTTCATCTACAGCCAGTTAAATGGATAAATGATTGGCCTATTTGTGGAGAGGTTAAGGATGAGATGCTAGCTGGCACACCAGTTTTGAACTATGATTATTTTATAGAGAAGAAATCTAATTATAAAATACCTACATCTGATAATTTTAAATCAAATGAATTATCATTAATGTGGCAAACACCAGCTAATATTAAATCAAACTGGTATAATCTCGATATGGGATTGAATTTATATTGTCATTATCATACTGAAAAAGCATATAAGGCGTTAAATTTAACACCTAATTTATTCTTAACGAAGATTGCGTTTGAATCATTTACTGTTAAGACTAAATGTAAATTAAATTTAGTAAATGATGGAGATGAAACAGGATTGACATATATGGGTAGTCAGTACCAATATATAGCAATTAAAAGAATAAATGGAGAAAATCATCTTCAAATTAAGCAAGGATATTTTAATCAGGACAATGATATAGTTTTATTTGATAGTATTTATCAAAATGATGAAATTGAATTTATTTTGAAATTTAAAGGTCCAGATAAGTATCAATTAGGATTTAATGGTATTATACTTAAGGATACTTATATTGCATATCCAGGTAGATGGATTGGTGGAAAAATAGGTATTTTCGCTAAAGGATTAAAAAAAGGCGGAAGTGCTATATATAAATATTATAATGTAAGGAGGAATAAATAATATGCGTGAAAAGGATGAATTTATTCTAGATATCAAAAGAATGGGAATCAATGGTGAAGGTATTGGTTTTTACAATAAACTAGCTATTTTTGTTGATGGTGCATTGCCAAACGAAGGACACAAGGTTGTTATAACTAAGCTAGAGGGTAAAATGGCCTATGCTGAATCTCAAGAAATTAAAAGAGTATCTAAGGCTCGTAAGGAAGCAGAATGCCAATATTATAGTGAATGTGGCGGCTGTGCTGTTATGCATGTTGAGTATGATGAAATGCTTAAATATAAAAGAGAACTTTTAATAGAAGCATTAAATCGATATACAAGATTAGATACTAAATCATTTGAAATTCGACAAACTGTTGCATCTCCAGATAAGTTTGGATATAGAAATAAGGCACAATTACCTGTTAAGGATGGAAATGAAGGTACAAAGGTATGCTTAATGAAGTCAAAGAGTAATTCATTAGTACCGATTGACTCTTGTATGATTCAAAATCCTATCATTAATAAAATTAATCAAAAGCTTGTAGAATTAATTGATGAATTAGGTATTTCATCTTATTTATACAAGTTTAATAGAGGTGTGTTAAAGCATTTGGTTGTAAGAGTTAATCAAAATAATGAGGCTCAAGTATGCTTTATTTGTCACGATAAATCACCTAAGATTAAGGAATTAGCTCAAAAGGCTTTAGAAATTCCAGAGGTTAAAAGTGTTTATGAAAACTTTAATACATCACAAAAACAAGGAATTATCTTTGGTCCAGTTACTAACCATTTAGCTGGCAGTGAATATATTATTGAAACGTTAGGTAAGATTAAATATAAGATTTATCCTACAACATTCTTTCAATTAAATACTAAGCAGGCTAAAAATATGTATGATATAGTTTTAAAATCATGTAAGCTATCATTCAAGGAAACTGTATTAGATGCATATTGTGGTGTTGGTTCAATTGGTTTATATTTAGCTCATAACGCTAAAGAGGTTGTTGGTATTGAATATAACAAGGATTCAATTGACGCAGCAAACGAAAATGCTAAACTAAATAAAATAAATAATGCTAAGTTTTATCAAGGTGATGCTGCTGAATTATTACCTAAAATGTTAAAGGATGGTAGAGTATTTGATATAGTAGTTGCAGACCCTCCACGTACAGGTCTTGGTGATAATTTTATTAAGGCATTGCTTGAAGCTGAGGTTAAGAAGATTGTTTATGTTTCTTGTAATCCAGCTACATTAGCTAAAAATTTAGAGGTGTTAAGTGAAAAATATAATGTTAATTCTATAACGACTGTAGATATGTTCCCTCAAACACCGCTAGTTGAGGCTGTTGCAGTATTAACACTAAAAAAATAATTAGAGAGGAGAGATTATTTTGTTAACATTATTATGGCATAAATTAAAGGAATCCATTGTATCAATTTTGCCAGTTACACTAATAGTAATAATATTAAATTTTACTCCTTTAATTGATTTAACAATGACTGAAATTTTAGTGTTTAGTTTTTCAGCCTTCTTGTTAATTGTTGGTATGAGTTTATTTAATCTAGGCGCAGATATGGCGATGCAGCCTATGGGTGAGCAGGTCGGGTCAGCCCTTATTAAAAGTAGAAAAATACTTATTATAATTTTTATCTGCTTTTTAATGGGATTATTAATTACGGTTGCTGAGCCTGATTTATCAGTTTTAGGTTCACAGGTTTCAGCTGTTATAAATCCTACAGTACTGATATTTTCAGTAGGTATTGGTGTAGGTATATTCTTAGTATTAGCTATTTTGAAAATAATATTTAAAAAAGATTTATCCTTAATGCTAATGTTTTTCTACATGGCATTATTTATGGTTTCAAGCTTAATAATATTAAAAGGAAATGGTAATTTCTTGCCCTTATCATTTGATTCTGGTGGTGTTACAACTGGGCCTATTACAGTACCATTTATTATGGCATTAGGTGTAGGTGTAGCTCAATCAGTTGGTGGTAGAAACGCTAATGAAAATAGTTTTGGTTTAATTGCGTTATGCTCTGTTGGACCTATTTTAGCTGTTGCGATATTAGGTTTATCAGTTAATGGTGAAATTCCATATGAGGTTCCTAATTTTAATATTAGTAGCAATGTTGTTA